>DAIDKO010000019.1 GCA_027450005.1 Rhodanobacter sp.
GGGTCGGATCGGCTCGTGCAACGCCCGTTGCGATGCGGTCCGGCGGCGGCCAGTTCGCTGCGGCTGCACCAGCAGGGAAACACCGCGTCAATCTCGCGCAGCCGTGCAAACGCGGCGTCGTAGGCGGCGCGGCGCTCCGACTGCAGCAGCACCGGTTCGTCCGCGACCAGCCCGAACGCCGGCAAAGCCGCGGGGATGGCGGCCGCCGAACCGGGAACCTCGCGCGGCGGGTCGATGTCTTCCATGCGCAGCAGCCAGCGGCCGCCGGCCTGCCGCGCGCGCAGCCAGCTGCCGACGGCGGCGACCAGCGAGCCGAAGTGCAGCAGGCCGGTGGGCGAGGGAGCGAAGCGTCCGCGGTATGGCATCGTCGAAGTCTGCCTGTCTGCCGCCCCGCTGGCGAGTGGAGCCCGGCTTGAAAACATCCGGCAGCGCCTACACTCCTCAGCAAGATTTCCTTCCCCGTGACTGCCAACGAGACAGCCATGCGCCGCATCCTTCTTTTCCTCGGTACCAACCTCGCCGTCCTGTTCCTGCTGAGCATCGTCTGCCACCTGCTCGGAGTGGATCAGATGGCGGCCGCACAGGGGTTCGGCGGCAGCGCCGGACTCTTGATCTACGCCGCCGTTTTCGGCATGGGCGGCGCCTTCATCTCGCTGGCCATGTCCAAGTGGATGGCCAAAATGACCACCGGTGCACGGGTCATCGAGCAGCCGGCCAACGAAGCCGAGCGCTGGCTGGTGGAGACGGTACGCCGGCACGCGCAGAACGCCGGTATCGGCATGCCCGAGGTGGCGGTTTACGACGCACCGGAAATGAATGCCTTCGCCACCGGCATGACCAAGAACAGCGCGCTGGTGGCGGTAAGCACCGGCCTGCTGCAGCAGATGGACCGCGAACAGGTGGCCGCCGTGCTGGGTCACGAGATCGGCCACGTCGCCAACGGCGACATGGTGACCATGACCCTGATCCAGGGCGTGCTGAACACGCTGGTGATCCTGGCCGCGCGCGTGGTGGGACGGCTGGTGGACAGTTGGCTGTCCGGCGGTCGCGACGACAACCGCGGTGGCGCGGGCATCGGTTATTTCATCACCGTGATGGCGTTGCAGCTGGTGTTCGGCCTGTTCGCCTCGATGATCGTGATGGCGTTCTCGCGCTGGCGCGAGTACCACGCCGATGCGGCCGGAGCCAAGCTGGCCGGCCGCGGCGCAATGATTTCCGCGCTGCAGCGGCTGCAGGCGGGGCACGGTGAAAACAGCCTGCCGAAGACTCTCGCGGCGTTCGGCATCTCCGATCGTATGGGCACCGGCTTCCAGCGCCTGTTCATGAGCCATCCGCCGCTGGAAGAGCGTATCGCCGCGCTGCAGAACGCCGCTTGATTTGCGCGCTCCCGCTTGAGCG
The DNA here is from genome assembly GCA_027450005.1 of Rhodanobacter sp. Lineage (GTDB taxonomy): Bacteria > Pseudomonadota > Gammaproteobacteria > Xanthomonadales > Rhodanobacteraceae > Rhodanobacter_A. Next base: position 1,399 of record DAIDKO010000019.1, read on the forward strand.
CGAAGAACCAACCGGCGTGCATGCCGGACTTTCAGGGAAGCCAAACCGATGAACGCAACCGCCAACGAAACCCGCAAATTCGAAGCCGAAGTCGCCCAGGTGCTGCACCTGGTTACCCATTCGCTGTATTCGCACAAGGAGATCTTCCTGCGCGAACTGATCTCCAATGCCTCCGACGCCTGCGACAAGCTGCGCTTCGAGGCCATCGGCAAGCCCGAGCTGCTGGCGGGCGAAGGTGACCTGCACATCGACGTGAGCTGGGACGAAGCCGCCCGCACCATCACCGTGCGCGACAACGGCATCGGCATGACGCGTGACGAGGTGGTGGCGAATATCGGCACCATCGCCAGCTCCGGCACGCGCCGCTTCCTGGAGGCGATGAGTGGCGAACAGAAGGCCGACGCCCGGCTGATCGGGCAGTTCGGTGTGGGCTTCTATTCCGCGTTCGTGGTGGCCGACAAGGTCAGCGTGCTCACCCGACGCGCCGACGCGCCGGCCGGCGAGGGCGTGAAGTGGGAGAGCGACGGCAAGGGCGAATACGCGCTGGAGCAGGTCGAACTGGCCGAGCGCGGCACCGCGGTGATCCTGCACCTCAAGGCCGACGAGGACGAATTCCTCAAGGGCTGGCAGCTGAAGTCGCTGATCCGCAAGTATTCCGACCACGTCGCCTTTCCGATCCGCGTCCCGGTGGAGAAGGAAGGTAAGCCAACCGACGAGTGGGAAACCGCCAACGACGCCTCCGCATTGTGGGCCAAACCCAAGTCCGAGATTTCGGACGAGGACTACCAGGGCTTCTACAAGTCGCTGGGCCACGACTTCAATGATGCGCTGGCTTGGACGCACAACCGCGTCGAGGGTAGCCAGAGTTTCACCACGCTGCTCTACCTTCCCTCGCAACCGCCGTTCGACCTGATGATGGGTGGGCGCGACGAGCGGAAGGGGCTGAAGCTTTACATCAAGCGCGTCTTCATCATGGACGCGGCTGAGGAGTTGCTGCCGAACTACCTTCGCTTCGTACGCGGCGTGGTGGATGCCGACGACCTTCCGCTCAATGTCAGCCGCGAGATCCTGCAGCACAACCGCCAGTTGGAGCGCATCAAGTCCGCCTGCGTGAAGCGCGTGCTGGACCTGATCGAGAAGCTGGCCAAGGACGAGCCTGAGAAGTTCGCCACCTTCCTCAAGGCGTTCGGCAACACGCTGAAGGAAGGCATCAGCGAGGACGCCAGCAACCGCGAGCGCATCGCCAAGCTGCTGCGCTTCGCGTCCACCAAGGGTGAGGGCGCCCGGCAGAACGTCTCGCTGGACGACTACCTCGGCCGCATGGCGGTGGGCCAGGATGCGATCTGGTACGTCACCGCCGACAGCTACGCCGCTGCAGCCGGCAGCCCGCAGTTGGAGGCGTTCCGCGCCAAGGGCGTCGAGGTGCTCCTGATGTTCGACCGCATCGACGAGTGGATGGTCGGTTACCTCGGCGAGTACGAAGGCAAGAAGCTGCGCAACGTGGCCAAGGGCGAGTTGCCGCTGGATGAAGCCGAGAAGAAGCAGCAGGAGGAAGCGGCCAAAGAGGCCGAGCCGCTGCTCAAGAAGCTCAAGGAGCTGCTCGGCGAGCGCGTGGGCGAGGTGAAGGTTTCTGCCCGTCTGACCGATTCACCCTCCTGCCTGGCGCTCAACGACTACGAGATGGCGCCGCATCTCGCCCGCCTCCTGCGCGAAGCCGGCCAGGAGCTGCCCGATAGCAAGCCCACGCTGGAGATCAATCCGCAGCATGCCTTGCTCAAGCGCGTCGAGGCCGAAGCCGACGAGGCCAAGGCCAAGGACTTGGCTACGCTGCTGCTGGAGCAGGCCGAGATTGCCGCTGGCGCACAGCTGGTCGACCCGGCCGCATTCGTGCAGCGCATGAACCGGGTGCTGCTGGGCAGCTGAATCTCCTCAGCCCAGGCTCTTGACGAAACGGCCCATCCCAAGCGACGGGCCGTTTCGTTCTGCACGTGGATTCATCGCACGCGTCGCGGCTGACTTTGTATTGCAGGCATTTGCTGGGGGGGCGTGACGGTGGTGCGGTAACCGCTGAAATCCGGTTCCGCAGGGAGGCCTGGGCGCATGCGGTGGATATAAAGGCTCTCCTGGCTGGCCAGCGCCAGGCGGATGCCATCGAGATGCACCCAGTACCACGAACCCGGCGGTACGGGTTTGGCCGAGACATACGTGAAGTAGGCTTCGTAGTGGCCCGCACCGCTCGGTTTGGCCTGCAGCGCCACGTTCATGATGAACTCGCTCGATACGGGCTTGCCATGTTTGTTGGTGGCGGGTTTGCTGATCATTTCCTGGATATTGGCGTTCAGCAGCCGGGCCATCGTCCCTGGCAGCACGTAGGCTGGAGAAGCTTTGGTGACCCTGCCATGCGCATCTACACGCACCAGCACCGGTTCGACCTTGTGGGGAAACCGGTTAAGCGACATCGAATCGTCGGCGATGGCGCAGGTGCTGCCCAGCATGGCAGCGGCTGTGAGGAAAAGGAGCGAGGTCCGCATGTCAAAGTCCTTGTGACGGTGGGGCTTTTCGTCTACTCCTCGTCCCGGGGTGTGTCAATCGGGGTGATGTGGGCACTCGCCGCGCTCCGGCGCCGCCGCGGCTTCTTCTCCGAGGCCTCCAGCAACTGCTGCAGATAAGCGATGCCTTCCTCCTCGGGAAAGAACGCCACCACGTCGGCCACGCTGAGCTGGTGCCGCTCGCGCAGTGCGAGGAACTCCTCGCGGGCACGGGCGATGCGCATGGCGTCGGCAGCACGCTTGCCGATCGGTTTGGTCTTTGGTTCGGGGGGCGCTTGCGGTTCCGGTCGGGGGCCGGACTGGTCGAGTGCGGCCAATTCGGCTTGGAACTGTCGGAAATCGTAGGGTCTGGAGCTCATTGGGCAAGCATGGTGCTGTACAAGACCATTATCGCATGCCGATGGCTGCCGTGCGGGCTTCCGGCGGCAGCCAGGATCGCATCTAATGCGGGCTGGTTTCCGCGAAGCGTCGCCGATGAGTGCCTTGTTGCTGTTGTTCGTCTGCCTGGTGTTGGGCGTGCTGGTGCGCCGCCATGCGCACCCGCCAGACGGCATCGTGCACGGGCTGAACTGGTGGGTCCTCAATATCGCCCTGCCGGCGCTGGTGCTAGAGCTGATCCCGACGCTGAAGCTTGATGCGCAGCTTTGGTTTCCGGTGGCCGCGATGTGGCTCACTTTCTTTGGCGCATGGATGCTGTTTGCGTGGCTGGGGCGGCGGCTGGGCTGGTCGCGTGGCCGGGTCGGTGCACTGGTGCTGGTGTGTGGCCTGGGCAATACCTCGTTCATGGGCTACCCGATGCTGCAGGCCCTGCATGGACAGGCGGGGCTGACGCTGGCGGTGGTGGCCGATCAGCTGGGCTGTTTCCCCTTGCTGGCCTCGGTGGGCGTGGTGGTGGCCTGCGTCTATGCGGGACGCACGCCCGACCCACGCCTGATCGCCCGTCGCATCCTCACGTTTCCCGCATTCGTTGCCTTGGTGGTGGGAGCGCTGGTTGGTTGGCTCGGCGGCTGGCCGGCCATGCTGGATGGCGTCTTTCATCCGCTGGGCGTGACCTTGACGCCATTGGCGTTGTTCTCGGTGGGCCTGCAGTTCCGCCTGCGCATGGGCCGGCACCAGTCCGGCGCGGTGGCCTTCGGCCTGGGCTGGAAGTTGCTGCTGGCACCGGCGTTGTGCCTGGCCTTGGGCGCGGTGGCGGGCGTGGGCGGACTCACGCTCACCGCGGGTGTACTGCAGGCGGCGATGGCGCCGATGGTGTCGGCCACTATCCTTGCCGACGAATACGGACTCGATCCCGAACTGGCGAATACCGTGCTGGGTGCAGGCATCGTGTTGTCCCTGCTCACGGTGCCGCTGATGAACCTCTGGCTGCCTGCGGCCTAGGCTTCCGGCCTGCGCCGCCGTTGCGATCCCGTACCGGAGGTGGAGCGATAATGCCTGCGATGAAGGAAACCTCCACCGACAACGCATCCGAGGTGCGCGCCGACGTATGGCTGTGGGCCGCGCGCTTCTTCAAGACGCGCAGCCTTGCCAAGCAGGCCATCGACGGCGGCAAGATCGATGTCAACGGCGCAGGCTGCAAACCGGCCAAGGCCTTGCGTGCAGGCGACATGCTTAAGATCGTCCGCGGCGAGGAACGGCTGGAGGTCGAGGTGCTCGCACTGGCCGACAAACGCGGCCCGGCCAAGCTGGCGCAGGCACTGTATCGCGAGAGCGAAGCCAGCCGGCTGGCGCGCGAGGCGTGGCGCGAAAAGCGCAGGTTGATCGGCGTGCAGGCGCCGCCCGGTCGGCCGGACAAGCATGCACGCCGCGAATTGCGCCGATGGAAGGACGATCCTGGCGCCATCTGAGCAGTACTTCGCAGATTGCCCAGTCGTTCTTCCGCACCATGCGCAACAGGGTCGGGGTGCCGGGGCGCATACCCGCATGAAGTCAGGGGACATCGCGATGAGCGGAAAGGGTTTCTTCAAGCGTTGGTTGGGTGGCGTCGAGGCGTCGGCGCAGCGGTTGGAAATTCCGCGGCTGGCGCCGGCGGGCACGCGCATGCTGGTGGTGGACGACTCGCCGACGATCTGCGCGGTGCTGGGGCGCATGCTGGAGCAGGACGGTTATGCGGTGCAGAAGGTCGCCGACGGCGAGCGTGCGCTGGAGCTGTCCAAGGGCGAGTTGCCCGAGCTGATCTTCCTCGACATCGTTCTGCCGGGCATCAGCGGTTTTGCGGTGCTGCGCGCGCTGCGCCACGATCCGCGCACCGCACATATCCCCATTGTGATGATCAGCGGCAACCCGCAGGCCACCGAGCAGTTCTACGTACAGCGCTACGGCGCCGACGATTTCATGAAAAAGCCGTTCGGCCACGCCGAGGTGCTGGCCTGCATCGAGGCGCTGGTCCACGCGGGGCGGCTTGCCTCGCGTGCTGCCGAGCCGCTCGTGGCGGCCACGCCGTCGCCGGTCGGGATGCTGCCCGACGTGGCGCCGGGCTTGGCTGCCTGAGCGGTTCGCGGGTTTCGTTCCGACGCCGACGGCCCGCGCGAGCGGGTCGTCGTGCATTGCGCGCACGCGGATGGCGGACTTGAACCTTGGTCGCTTCCGCGCGCCCCTGACGCGGGAGGCGGCGCACCGGCGTCAGCCGATCACTTCATGCGCCGTGGCCCATGCCGGCGGCTGCACAGAACGAGCCGTTGGTGGCCGAACGCATGAATGCGCTCTCGAAGTTGGTCTGCTCGCGCACGCTCCGTGAAGCGGCTTGGAACAACACTACGGTGTTGCAGGGCAATGCGGAGGAACGGCTGCAGGTGCTGAAGCACCAGCCGGGTGCGGATCTGGTGATCCTCGGCAGCGGCGAATTGGGGGTCGCGCTGGGCGCGGCCGGGCTGATCGACGAATACCCACTGGTGGTCATCCCTGTCGTTCTGGGCCGGCGCGGTAGGCCTCTGTTCGGCGGCCTCGAATACGGCGTGGAACTGCGCCTTAACCGATTCCGTCGCTTCGGCAACGGCAACATGCTCCTCTGTTACGAACCACGAGGGCTTGCCGGCACTTCTTGAGGTCGGCAAGCGCTTGCGCCCGGCCGCGCCCGCGCGGAAACTGCCCCGGCGCGGGCGCCTTCGTCGGCGAAAGGGGCGGAAGATGGCAGGTCTGGGGCTGTTGAAGAGGCTGGTGGGGGGCGAGCGCCGCCACAGCGAACCGCGGGTCCGCGCGGTGGCCAGTACGCGGGTGCTGGTGGTGGACGATTCGGCAACGATACGTGCCGTACTGGGCAAGATGCTTGCGCAGGACGGCTACGAGGTGCTCAAGGCGGCCGACGGCGAAAGTGCGTTGGCGCTGGCGCGGGAGGAGCCGCCGGGCCTGGTCTTCCTGGATATCGTGATGCCGGGCATGTCCGGCTTCGAGGTGCTGCGGACGCTGCGGCACGAGGCTGCCACGCGGCACGTGCCCATCGTGATGATCAGCGGCAACGTGCAGGCCACCGAGCAGTTCTACGTGAAGCGTTACGGTGCGGACGATTTCATGAAGAAGCCGTTCGGTCGCGTGGAGGTGTTTGAACGCATCAGCCAACTGGTGCTGGCTGGCCGCTTGATGGCGCGCACCACGACTGCAGATCCCGTGTTGCCGCCCGGCGTGAGCCAGGCCGAATGGGACGCGATCCCCGATATCGCGATGCCGGACGAAGCGCACGCGCTCCCGCCGGCGCCGACCGATCCATAAGCACCTGCCGCCGGGTACGCTGCAGCCTGTCGACCAGAGGAAAGGGAGGCCGGCGTCGCGGGATGCCGGTCTCTTTGGGCCTTGCAATGCAGGTCTGCGCTCAAGCCAGATCGAAGCGGTCGAGGTTCATCACCTTGGCCCAGGCCACCACGAAGTCGCGCACGAACTTCTCCTTGCCGTCGGTGCTGGCGTAGACCTCGGACAGCGCGCGCAGCACCGAGTTCGAGCCGAACACCAGGTCGACGCGTGTACCGGTGTATTTAACCGCGCCGGTCTTGCGGTCGCGGCCTTCGAACAGCTCGCCGGTCGGCTTCCATTCAACGGCCATGTCCAGCAGATTGACGAAGAAGTCGTTGCTCAGCACGCCGGGTTGGTCGGTGAATACGCCGAGCGCGCTGCCGTCGTGGTTGGCGCCCAGTACGCGCAGGCCGCCGACCAGCGCGGTCATCTCCGGCGCGGTCAGGGTGAGCAGTTGCGCCTTGTCGACCAGCAGGTGTTCGGCGGGGACGCCCGACGTCGCCTTTAGGTAGTTGCGGAAGCCGTCGGCGAACGGTTCCAGGTGGCCAAAGGATTCGATGTCGGTCTGCTCTGCGCTGGCGTCGACGCGGCCCGGCGAGAACGGCACCTCCACGGCGATGCCCGCCGCCTTGGCCGCCATCTCGATGCCCACACCACCCGCCAGGACAATCACGTCGGCCAGCGAAGCCTTGCCCGAAGCCCGCTGGATTTCCTCCAGCATTGGCAATGCCTTGATGGCCAGCGCGTTGACCGCCCAGTCTCGCTGCGGGGCCAGCCGGATGCGCGCGCCGTTGGCACCGCCACGCTTGTCACCGCCGCGGAAGGTCGAGGCCGACGCCCAGGCGAGCGACACCAATTGCGACACGCTTAGGCCGGAAGTCGCGATCTTCGCCTTGAGATCGGCTATGTCTGCTGTGCTCGCATGGTGCGAGGCCTTGGGCAAAGGATCCTGCCAGAGCAGGTCTTCCTGCGGCACCTCGGGACCGAGGTAGCGGGCCTTTGGGCCGAGGTCGCGATGGGTCAGCTTGAACCAGGCGCGCGCATAGGCGTTGGCGAACGCCTGCGGGTCATCGCGGAAGCGGCGCGAGATCTTCTCGTAGGCCGGGTCGAAGCGCAGCGAGAGGTCGGTGGTGAGCATTGTCGGCCGGCGCTTCGGCGAATCCGGCGACGGGCCGGGGATGATCGCCTCGACGCCTTTGGCCACCCACTGGTGCGCGCCGGCCGGGCTCTTTTCCAGCTCCCAATCGAAGTCGAACAGGAACTTGAAGAAATCGTTGCTCCATTGCGCAGGGCTGCGCGTCCAGGTGACCTCAAGGCCGGAGGTGATCGCGTCCTTGCCCTTGCCGCTCGCGAAGGTACTGACCCAGCCCAGCCCCTGATGCTCCAGCGGAGCGGCTTCCGGCTCGGCGCCGACGTGGCTGGCGGGCGCGGCGCCATGGGTTTTGCCGAGCGTGTGGCCGCCGGCGATCAGCGCCACGGTCTCCTCGTCGTCCATCGCCATTCGGGCGAAGGTTTCACGGATGTCGTGCGCGGCGGCGACCGGATCGGGCTTGCCGTCCGGGCCTTCCGGATTCACGTAGATCAGGCCCATCTGCACGGCGGCCAGCGGGTTGTCGAGGTTCCGTTCGCCGGGATTGCCGTGCGAGTAGCGGCTGTTCGGCGTGCCGCTCACGGCCAGCCACTCGGATTCGTTGCCCCAGGACACGTCGAGATCGGGCTCCCACACGTCCTCGCGGCCCGCGGCGAAGCCGAAGGTGCGGAAACCGCTGGATTCCAGCGCGACGTTGCCGGCCAGCACGATCAGGTCAGCCCAGGAAATACGCTGGCCGTATTTCTGCTTGATCGGCCACAGCAGCCGACGCGCCTTGTCGAGGTTGCCATTGTCCGGCCACGAATTGAGCGGGGCGAAGCGCTGCTGCCCGCGGCCCGCGCCGCCGCGGCCGTCGCCGACGCGATAGGTGCCGGCGCTGTGCCAGGCCATGCGCACCATCAGGCCGGCGTAGCTACCGAAGTCCGCGGGCCACCAGTCTTTCGAATCGGCCATCAGGGCCAGCAGATCCCGTTTCAGCGCGGCGTAGTCAAGCTTCCTGAACTCGGCGCGGTAATCGAAGCCCTTGCCGAGTGGGTTGGACTTTTCAGAGTGCTGGCTCAACAGGTCGAGCCGCAGCTGGTTCGGCCACCAGTCGCGATTGGTGGTGCCGGTGGCGGCGGGATGGAAGGGACACTTCGTTTCGGCGGACATGCGGGCTCTCCTTGGGGGCGTAACGGTTGCACCTAACCTATGCCGTTGAGGCCATCCGTAGAATTCGATTGTTTCAATGCCGCTTATAGCGTTGGGCTATCGGCGGGATCCAGATCCCGAGCATGCCGCATGCATCGTTACGGAGAAGTGTCTAGCCGGTTCAGCGCAGCTGCTTGAGCCGGTAGAGCGCTTCCAGCGCATCGCGGGGCGTCAGCGCGTCGGGGTCGATGGTGTCCAGCGCATGTTCCACCGCCGAAGGTGCCGGCGGCGCGAACAGGCCGAGTTGTGGCGAGGCGTCGACAGCGGCAGGCGTCGCACTGGCGTGTGCGTGCATGCCGCGCTCCAGTTCCGCCAGCATGCGCCGGGCATCGGCGATCACCGCTTTCGGCAGGCCGGCCAGCGCCGCTACCTGCAGGCCGAAACTGCGGTTGGCGGGGCCGTCCTTCACCGCGTGCATGAATACCAGCTGCTCGCCGTACTCGACGGCGTCCAGATGCACGTTGGCGATGCCGGGGTATTCGCCCGCGAGCCCGGTCAACTCGAAATAGTGCGTGGCGAACAGGGTGAAGGCGCGGCTGGTCGCGGCGAGATGCACAGCGCAGGCACGCGCCAGCGCGAGGCCGTCGTAGGTGCTGGTACCGCGGCCCACCTCGTCCATCAGCACCAGACTGTGCTCGGTGGCGTTGTGCAGGATGTTGGCCGTTTCGCTCATTTCCACCATGAAGGTGGACTGGCCGCGCGAGAGGTCGTCGCCGGCGCCGATGCGGGTAAAGATGCGATCGACCGGTCCGATCACGGCGCGGCTGGCCGGTACGTAGCTGCCGATGTGGGTGAGCAACACGATCAGCGCGTTCTGCCGCATATAGGTGGATTTGCCACCCATGTTCGGGCCGGTGATCACCAGCATGCGGCGGCCGTTTTCGAGCCTCAGGTCGTTCGGCTCGAATGGTTCCTCGCGCACCTTCTCCACCACCGGATGGCGGCCGCGTTCGATCGTGATGCCAGCTTCGTCAGTTAGTACCGGCTCGGCCCAGTCCAGCGTCTCGGCGCGTTCAGCCAGCGTGGCCAGCACGTCGAGTTCCGCGATGGCGGCGGCGGCCTGCTTCAGGGGCTCCAGCCTGTCGGTGAGTGTATCGAGCAGCGCCTCGTACAGCGCGCGCTCGCGCATCAGCGAGCGCTCCTTCGCGCTGAGTACCTTGTCCTCGAATTGCTTGAGCTCCTCGGTGATGTAGCGCTCGGCGTTCTTGGTTGTCTGGCGGCGCGTGTAGCGTGTGGGTGCCTTGTCCGACTGCGCCTTGCTGATCTCGATGTAGTAGCCGTGCACGCGGTTGTAGCCGACCTTCAGCGAGGCGATGCCGCTGGCCGCCTTCTCGCGCTCCTCCAGCTCTACCAGATACTGGTCGGCGTGCGTCGACAGGCGGCGCAGTTCGTCGAGTTCCGCGTCGTAGCCGTCGGCGATGACCCCGCCGTCGCGTTGCAGCACGGGGGGATGCTGGACGACGGCATCATTGAGCAGCGCGGCGGTTTCGGCGTGGTCGCCGATGCGTTCCACCAGGGATTGCAGCAACGACGCCGGCTCTTGTTGAAGAGTGTGGCCATGGATGGCCGCTTCTTGATCTTTGCGCGCATGGATGAGCGCACCAATTACGGGCGCCGCAAGCAGCCCATCGCGCAGCGTTGAAAGATCGCGCGGCCGCGCCGAGCGCAGCGCCACGCGGGCCAGGATGCGTTCCAGGTCGCCGATACCGTGCAGCTTTTCGCGTAGCGCTTCGTAGCGGCGGTTGTCGATCAATGCGCCGATGGCCTGGTGACGGGCGCGCAGCACGTCGCGCGAGCGCAACGGCCGGTGCAGCCAGCGGCGCAGCAGGCGTGCGCCCATCGGCGTCACGGTTTCGTCCAGAACGCCGAGCAGGGTGTGTTCGGTGCGGCCGCTGGGATGGGTGTCGAGTTCCAGGTTGCGGCGCGTGGCGGCATCCAGCGCGATGGTTTCGCTGGCCGATTCCACCGCCATGCCGCTGAGGTGCGGCAGCGCGCTCTTCTGGGTTTCCTCGACATAGCCGAGCAGGCAGCCGGCAGCGCCGATCGCCAGCGGCAACTGGTCCACGCCGAAACCGCCAAGGTCGCGTGTGCCGAAGAAGCGGTTGAGCTCGCGCCGCGCCGCATCGGTCTCGAAATGCCACGGCGGCCGCTTGCGCAGGCCGGGCAGGGCGGCGACCAGCTTCGGCCAGGCCACGCTTTCGTCCACCAGGGTTTCGGCCGGTTGCAGGCGTGCCAGTTCTGCGGCCAGTGCCTCGGCGTTGGGCACCTCGCTGAGCAGGAAGCGGCCGCTGGAAAGGTCTACCCAGGCCAAGCCGTAGCCGTCCCTCGCGCCGGCCGCAAGCGCCAGCAGCAAGTTGTCGCGGCGCTCCTCCAGTAGCGCCGCATCGGTCACCGTGCCCGGCGTGACCACGCGTACCACCTTGCGTTCGACGATGCCCTTGGCCAGCGCCGGATCGCCGATCTGCTCGCAGATCGCAACGGACTCACCGAGGCGCACCAGCTTCGCCAAGTAGTTTTCCACCGCGTGGTAGGGTACGCCGGCCATCGGGATCGGCTGTCCGGCGGATTGACCGCGCTGGGTCAGCGTGATGTCGAGCAAACGCGCCGCCTTGCGTGCGTCGTCGTAGAACAGCTCGTAGAAATCGCCCATGCGGAAGAACAGCAGTACGTCGGGGTGCGCGGCTTTTGCCGTGAGGTACTGGCGCATCAGCGGGGTGTGTAGGGAAAGATCGTCGTGGCTCATGCGTGACTACGCGTGGGTGGAACAGTGCTACCGATCCGCGTTAACGTGCCGGTCTTGAAGTCTGGGAGTCTCGCATGGAGTTGTCGTCTGTTCCTACCGATGCCGAATTGCGCGAGCTGGCGCAAGCGGTGGCGGACGAGACGCTGCGCCAGCGGCTGATGCTGGTCACCGCGGAGTCGTGCACCGGCGGCTGGGTCGCCAAGACGTTGACCGACCTTCCGGGCAGTTCGGCCTGGTTCGACGCTGGCGTGGTCGCCTACAGCTATGAGGCCAAACAGGCGCTGCTTGGCGTCGATCCGCGCATCCTGGAGCGTGTGGGTGCAGTGAGCGAGGAGATTGCGCTTGAAATGGTGTCCGGGGCGCTGGCGCGCTTCGGCGCGGGCGTGGCGGTGGCTGTCACCGGCATCGCGGGTCCCGGCGGCGGTACGGTGGAGAAGCCGGTAGGTACGGTATGGATCGCTTGGAAGCGCCGTGGTGGTTATGCCCATGCGCAGTTGTTCCGTTTCGACGGCGACCGTGAAGCGGTGCGCCGGCAGACTGTGGCCGCCGCGCTCGGCGGATTGCGGAAAACCCTGACGGAATGACGCGCCGCCCACCGGCTGGCCGGCTTGACCGGTGTGGGATACTGCCTGTTCGCCAAGATCGCAGTCCATGAGACGCGAACCCGGCATGATGCGTCCCAACCACAGCCCAACCGGAACCAAGACGATGGATGACAACAAGCGCAAGGCGCTCGCCTCGGCCCTCGGCCAGATCGAAAAGCAGTTCGGCAAGGGTGCCGTGATGCGCCTGGGCGACCGCACCGACGACAACATCGAGACCGTGTCCACCGGTTCGCTGGGCCTGGATATCGCGCTGGGCGTGGGCGGCCTGCCGCGCGGCCGTGTGATCGAGATCTACGGCCCGGAGTCCTCCGGCAAGACCACGCTGACCCTGCAGGTGATCGCCAACTGCCAGAAGAATGGCGGCACTGCGGCCTTCGTCGACGCCGAGCATGCGCTGGACCCCAGCTACGCCGCCAAGCTGGGCGTGAACGTGGACGACCTGCTGGTCTCCCAGCCCGACACCGGCGAACAGGCGCTGGAAATCGCCGACATGCTGGTGCGTTCGGGCGCGGTGGACGTGGTGGTGGTCGACTCGGTCGCCGCACTCACGCCCAAGGCGGAAATCGAAGGCGAGATGGGCGATTCCCACGTCGGCCTGCACGCCCGCCTGATGAGCCAGGCGCTGCGCAAGCTCACCGCCAATATCAAGAAGTCCAACTGCCTGGTGGTCTTCATCAACCAGATCCGCATGAAGATCGGCGTGATGTTCGGCAGCCCGGAAACCACCACCGGAGGCAACGCGCTGAAGTTCTACGCCTCGGTGCGCCTGGACATCCGCCGCATCGGTGCGGTGAAGAAGGGCGAGGAGGTGATCGGTTCGGAAACCCGCGTCAAGGTGGTGAAGAACAAGGTGGCGCCGCCGTTCCGTCAGGCCGAGTTCGAGATCCTCTACGGCGAGGGCACTTCGCGCGAAGGCGAGATCATTGAGCTGGGCGTGGCGCAAAACCTGATCGACAAATCCGGCGCCTGGTACAGCTACAAGGGCGACCGCATCGGCCAGGGCAAGGAAAACGTGCGCCAGTTCTTGCGCGACAATCCGGCCATTGCCAATGAGATCGACGGCGAACTGCGCGCCAGGCTGCTGGTCAGTGGCACCGGCACGACCGCGGCCTCCGAGGAAGCGCTGGAACAGGCCTGATCGCGCTGCGCCTACCACGCAGAGGCATTTCCTTAGTTCTCGGATACGGCGCGGCGTGGACGCCGTGAAAAACGTGTCGCCGAGCGTGGTTCCGAATCCCTCGGCGCCGCCTGCTTGTAGTCCCGGCGGATTGAACCAAGCCATTTCTCTTGGACCCTTCTCTTTGGGCCAGTAAAGAGAAGGAACTCGGGCGCCGGCAGGCGCGCCAGCGCGCCGCAAACGCCAAGTTTGGCAACAGGGCAAGCTTCCATGAAGCGCAAGCAGGGCGACAACACAGACAAACCGCGCCTCTCCGCCTACGACAAGGCCGTGGCCCTGCTCGCTCGCCGCGAGCAGTCGAGACGCGAGCTGCGCCGCAAGCTCGAGCAGGGTGGCTACGTCAGCGAGGAATCCGACGCCGCGCTGGCCAAGCTCGGCGAGCAGCGCTATCAGGACGACGAACGCTTCGCTGCCATGCTCCTGCGCAACCGTGCTTCGCAGGGCTATGGTCCCGCGCGCGTCCGCATGGAACTCAAGACCCACGGTCTCAAGGATGCGGCGATCCGCCTTTTGCTGGACGAGGCTGAAGTGGACTGGCAGGCCAATGCCGTAGCCCAGTTGCGTCGCCGCTTCGGCGACAAGCCTGCCGCGGATCGTGCGGAGCAGGGCAAGCGGGCGCAATTCCTGTTGCGGCGCGGTTTCTCCGCCGCCACGGTAAGATACGCAACCCACGCCGAAGTGGACGAGGCCGACGAGGAAAGTTGATCGCGGCGGAGTAGCGGCGTGCCTCCCGCAGCCATTGCCGCCACGCATGAAAACCGCCGATATCCGCTCCGCCTTCCTCGACTTCTTCCGCGCGAAGGGTCACACCATCGTGCCGTCCGCATCGTTGGTGCCGGCCAGCGACCCGACCCTGCTGTTCACCAATTCGGGCATGGTGCCGTTCAAGAACGTTTTCCTGGGTAGCGAGAGGCTGCCCTACGTGCGCGCGGCCGACGTGCAGCGCTGCCTGCGCGCGGGTGGCAAGCACAACGACCTGGATGCGGTGGGCTACACCGCGCGGCACCACACCTTCTTTGAGATGCTGGGCAACTGGTCATTCGGCGACTACTTCAAGCGCGAGGCCATCACCTGGGCGTGGGAGCTGTTGACTGGCGTGTTCAAGCTGCCCGCCGATAGGCTGTGGGTCACCGTCTACCACACCGATGACGAGGCCTACGACATCTGGCACAGGGAAGTCGGCGTGCCCGCCGAGCGCATCGTGCGCATCGGCGACAATAAGGGAGCTCCGTTCGCCTCCGACAATTTCTGGCAGATGGCCGATACCGGTCCCTGCGGTCCTTGTACGGAGATCTTCTACGACCACGGCGCGGACGTGGCCGGCGGTCCGCCCGGTTCGCCGGACGAAGACGGCGATCGCTACATCGAGATCTGGAATCTGGTGTTCATGCAGTTCGACCGCGCACCAGACGGCACGCTGTCGAAGCTTCCAGCGCCCTGCGTGGACACCGGCATGGGCCTGGAGCGCCTCGCCGCCGTGCTGCAGCACGTGCATTCGAACTACGAGATCGACCTGTTCCAGCACCTGATCAAGGTGGCGGCGGAACTCACCGCCACGACGGACCTCGCCAACCAGTCGCTGCGCGTGATCGCCGACCACGTGCGCGCCTGCTCGTTCCTCATCGTGGACGGCGTGCTGCCGTCCAACGAGGGCCGCGGCTACGTGCTCCGCCGCATCATCCGTCGTGCACTGCGCCATGGCTGGATGCTGGGCGTGCGCGGCGACTTCTTCTGGAAGATGGTGCAGTCGCTGGTCGAGGAGATGGGCGAGGCCTATCCCGAGCTGAAGCAGAAGCAGGCCTTCGTGGAAGACGCCCTGCGCACCGAGGAGCAGCGCTTCGGCGAGACGCTGGAACACGGTATGCGCGTGTTCGACGAGGTGGCCGGCAAGCTTGCCGGCAAGACCATCGCTGGGGTGGATGCATTCCGTCTCTACGATACCTATGGTTTTCCTGTTGACCTCACCGCCGACATCGCGCGCGAGCGAGGGCTCGACGTCGACATGACCGGCTTCGAGCTGGCGATGAACGAGCAGCGCGAGCGTGCCCGTGCCGCAGGCAAGTTCGAGGCCAAGGGCCAGATGCCGGCGGAGCTTGCTAGCCAGCTCGCGCCCACCGTCTTCCTCGGCTACGAGGCGTTGGCTGCGCAGGGCTGCAAAGTGCTCGGAATCGTGCGTGACGGTCGTCAGGTCGGGCAGCTTGGCGCGGGCGAGCAGGGCTTCGTGATACTCGATCGCACGCCGTTCTACGCCGAGTCCGGTGGCCAGGTCGGCGACACGGGCGCGTTGTCCAGTGGTGACGGCCGTTTCGAGGTGGCCGACACGCTGAAGATGGGGGGCGTATTCTTCGGTCATGCCGGTGCCTGGCATGGTGCGCGGCCGCTGAAGTCCGGTGACGTGGTGGATGCGCAGGTCGATGCCGCGCGCCGCGATGCCATCGTGCTCAACCATTCCGCCACCCACCTTTTGCACGCTGCGCTGCGCAAGGTGCTGGGTACCCACGTCACCCAGAAAGGGTCGTTGGTAGCTCCCGATCGCCTGCGCTTCGACTTCGCCCACCACAAGCCGCTGGGCCGCGAGGAGCTGGCCAAGGTGGAGTCGCTGGTCAATGCTGAGGTGCGCCGCAACGCCGCGGCCGAGGTGCGTCACATGGCCTACGACGACGCCATCGCGTTCGGCGCCATGGCGCTGTTCGGCGAGAAGTACGGCGACGAAGTGCGTGTGCTAAGGATGGGCGAGTTCTCCACCGAGCTGTGCGGCGGTACCCATGTGTCGCGTACCGGTGACATCGGACTGTTCAAGATCGTGTCCGAGTCGGGCGTGGCCTCTGGCGTGCGCCGCATCGAGGCGGTGACAGGTGCCGGTGCGTTGGCCTATGTGGCCGACGAGGAGCGTCGCCTCGGCGAGCTCTCGCACCTGCTTTCCAGCGCCGGCGACGACGCCATCGACAAGTTGCGCCAGTTGTTCGACAAGCAGAAAAAGCTCGAGCGCGAGCTGGAATCGCTGCGCGCCAAGGTCGCCGGTTCCGCCATCGCCGAACTGGCGGGCGCTGCGTGGGAGGTCGACGGCATCAAGGTGGTGGCGGCGCGGCTGGAAGGGCTGGACGCCAAAGCGCTGCGCGACAGCGTGGATCAGCTCAAGCAGCAACTGCGCGACTGCGTGATCCTGCTGGCGGGTGCGGCAGATGGTCGCGTCTCGCTGATCGCCGGCGTGCACGGTCGCGCGCTAGGCCGCGTCAAGGCGGGCGATGTGGTATCTCAGGTGGCGAAGCAGATCGATGGCAAGGGTGGTGGTCGGCCTGACATGGCACAGGGTGGCGGTTTGGATGTGCCCGGATTAGCGACGATCCTTGAGGGCTTGCCGTCGTGGGTCTCGAAGCAGCTGTTGTCCTGAGCAAGGCGCCACGGGCAAGGTCTGCCTTGGTGCGCATTGCGCAGCGTATGCTTGATCGCTAGTATCGTACGACTGCCGATTGCGGCATCCGCGCACTACAAAGCGCCTGCCGTGTCAGTCAGTTGGATGGAATGCCGGGAAGGCGGTAGTGTCTTCGACGGATCGAACGTGGAACTGTGGTGATGGAGGCTCAGGGGTGAGGCGTCATCAATCGCAGGTCTGGAACTAGGAATAATGGAGCAACAACCATGTTGATTCTGACCCGCAGGGTTGGCGAGACCCTGATGATCGGCGACGAGGTGACCGTCACCGTGTTGGGCGTGAAAGGCAACCAGGTACGCATCGGCATCAACGCGCCGAAAGATGTTGCCGTGCACCGCGAAGAGATCTACCAGCGCATCAAGGGCGAGCACGACGCTGGAAGCTCGAACGGCGGCGAAAACCACTGATCGCGCCCTTTGGGCTTTACCTCTTACCAGCCACCCGGTATTCTTATCGGCTCTTAGCGACACCAAAATCCGGAGAGATGCCCGAGTGGCTGAAGGGGCTCCCCTGCTAAGGGAGTATAGGGTCAAAAGCCTTATCGAGGGTTCGAATCCCTCTCTCTCCGCCAGATGTAGCAACCAAGGCCATGATTTTATGGCGTTTTTTGAAATAAGACGGCGGCTGGTATGCCATTGGGTATGTCAGCCGTTGTTGTTTGTGATGGATGCTCATTGAGTCCGGTTGCCATCCGCCTTTCATGTTCGGCGCAGCCAGATCAGGGGCCGGAATGCTCAGTGGACCCCGCGGAGCAGATCCCAGTTGTCGTGTAGCGTGGACTGAGCATGCCGCGGTACATCGTGCATGCGTAGAGGGCGTAACCTCGTAAGCTTTGCACTGCCGATGCCCATGCTCATCGTCCCCATTTGCTATTGGTCTTGTCGAGCACGCTCATCAAGGGCTCTCGCTCAAAGTTGCGCTTAGGCGGCCGTGCATCGAACAGCGAGCTGTGAGCTATGGGTCAGGGGCCCTTGGGGCAGATGTCGGCCAGCTTTACATCTACC
>DAIDKO010000020.1 GCA_027450005.1 Rhodanobacter sp.
CCGCAAGTTCTGCGGTTTCAGCCTGTGGAGAGGAAGGCTCTGGCGCGCGCCGCAAGGTGCGCGTGAAACCGGCCTCTGCGAAGCAGGAAGTCAGCTTCGATCATGTTTGCGCATGATCGAGCAAGTCTGACGGAACGGTACCTGCTCCAAGTGCTACAGGAGCAATTCGGCCCCCATATCGGCGCCAGCCCCATGGCCCTGCTGTCGGTGATCGGCCGGAACATGATCGGGCGTGTCCAGGTGGCCCCAGCTGGCGCGAGGCTGGATGAGCCCGCCACTCCAGTGGACGTCGCAGCCCTGCTACAGGGCGACAACTCAGAGGAAGCCTTTGCGGAACTGGTGCGTCGACACGCGGCCAGTGGCGTATCGGGCGTGGTGCCAAAGTTCCTCGACGATGCGGCCGAACATGTCCAGCTCGGACCGCACAAGAAGGTCACCTTGTTCACTCACAGGCACATCATCAAGGGCTCTTCGCAGCGACTGCCCTTCGTTGCCTTGAACGAGCACCTGTGCATGCAGGTCGTGCGCCAGGTCATGCCTGCCGCGGTAACGGAGGTTTCTCACGACGGCCAGGCACTTGTGGTTCATCGTTTCGACGTGGACGAACACGGAGCTCGCCACCGGGGTATGGAGGACTTCTGCGCGCTACTTGGCCTGCGCCCGGCAGCCAAATACGAAACCACGTGGGAGCGCATCGCCAAGGCCGTGCGTGACCACGTGCCAGCAGCGAACCGCGCGGACGTGTTCCGCCAGATGGCGAGCTTGCTGCTGCTCAGCTACGCCGTGCGCAATGCCGACTGCCATGCCAAGAACCTGGCGCTGCTCTATACCCGTCACGACGATGTGCACCTGGCACCCGCCTACGACATGATCACCACGGCCGCCTGTCCCGATTACGTGAAGAACCCCCCGGGCATCTCTTTCATGGGCAAAAAGACCTGGAGCCCGGGCAAAAGCCTGCAAACCTTCATCGCCGCCACCTTCGGCCTGCCGCCACGGGAGCAGGCTGCTATCGTTGAACGGATCGGTGATGCCATGGCTGACGTTGGCTCTCAGGTCCGCGCAGCGATGGCCGAGAACCCCGAATTCATCGAGATCGGCAAGCGCATGCTGCGCGCCTGGCAGGAAGGCCTTGAAGGACTCCGCGACAAGCGGGTCTATGCCTTGGGCAGCATGGCCTGAGGTGAGGCATACAGCGGGTTTTCCGAACCAGAGCCTGTCAAGACGAAGCACCTAGTCATCGGTTGCTCTGATCTGCTTGGAAGGCACTAAACCTAAATTCCATGGGCATCTGGGGACACACATGCAGCACAATCCAGCAAATGGAAGAGGGAATCTCGTCTCATGACACGGCAAGCTCACTGTGTTCCGCGGCGATCTGTATTTGCCGCGGATCGTTTAGTCGCCCCACCAGTGACGTAACGCCCGAAGGCACTCCCCGCCGATCCCCAGGGCGATGATGCCCAACGTCCACACAAGCGCTGTAGCCAGCAGCACAACCACACCCCCGCCAAAGCCCATGCCCAGGAACACCGCGCCATGGTCGTCGAGCCAATGGTGTGGCGACAGCTCCGGTGCGAAGCCTTGAACCGCCCATTCGATCCAGCTGAAGAGGCTGACAAGGGCGCAAAGAAGCGGGATACCGATGACCAGCCGCAAGGCGATGGGCGATTCACGATTGGCATGAACGGGAGAGCGGTGGGTCGACATGGCAGGGTCCTCGGTAGCGCGGATAGGGAGGGGCTGATCGTCCAGGGTGGTCAGCGGTGGCGCCATCGTCGATGCGCCCGGAGGATCGCGCCGCCGAGCCCGAGCGCCACGGAACGCAGTCCCCAGAGCATCGCCATGAGACACAGGACGGCGAACACGCCAGCGAAGATGGATGCAAGCAGGTCCAGGGAATCGCCCAACCATCGGGTCAGCGAGAATTCGGGTGACTTGCCCGATACCGCCAAGGCGACCTCGGCGAGACAACCAAACGTGAGCATGGCGGGGACGCCGACGCGCAGGCGTTGTTCGATGGAAGGTGGGGTGTCGACGCTTTCGTCGGGTCGGTCGTGCGACATGGATAGCACCTCGCTGGCGGTGGGGAGGACGTGGGCGCCATGCACGTCGGTGTCGGGAATGGTTCGGTCGGTGGGGCGCCTCGACGAACGAAAGCACAAAACCTTCGTTGCGCAAGGGGGCTTCGGCTCGGCAACGAACCCGCGACGGAGCGGGATCAGTCGTCCGCGTGATCGTCACCGGGGCGATCCGTCCACGGTCGTGACGACGGTGCGCCCGTGGGTTTGACCAGAGTGAGCCTTCCGCGGCGCTTGAGCGCGTCCATGGCGGTGCGAAATGCTTCGCTGGGGCCATGGATGCATAAATGGAGGAGCTGCCGTTCCAGGGCGTCGCGACCTCCCGGGATGAGCGTCAAGCGTGGACGCGTGGGATCGTTCATGCCGCCAACGTACCCAGTCCTTCGGTTTCCGCAAGGTTCCCGGCGGCTTGCCAGTGATGGCATGGTCTCGCGCGACGCGAGGCTGATCGGTGTCCGCGTGGGACGCGGGCACGTCGCTCGAGCGAAGGCACCGCGTCGCGGGCGGACAACGAGGGGGACTGCCGTCGTCGGGGGACGACAGGGAGATCGTTTCAGCTCATGCCGCGTGCATGCCGGCAAGCCACTCCGGAGACGGGGTTGCGCGATGGAGCTTCTGTGGTTGGATGGCAATCATCCTTCGATCAGGAGTCTGCCATGCATCGCCGCGCCACCCTCCCGCATGGCCTACCCATCCGCCGCCTGCGCGTCATCGGACGCAGCGCATCGGTGGGCCCGCCGGTGACCGGGCGATGGCGTTGGTCACGTGGGCGCTCGGTGCAGGGCGCGCCATTGCCGACCGCTCGCCACCCCGGCCGAGTAGCCCGCGCATCGTCACGCCTAGGACGTGACGGTGGACGCGGGGATCGAATCCCGGTTGGGCTCAAGTCCCGCCACCCGGCACGGGTGCCGGGCATGTGGCCTTCGAGTCATCCGGATTTTTCCCATCGGCGCCCGCCTGCGGGTGGGCGCGCTTCCACGAGAGGAATTTGCCATGAAGCAGGCTTTGGTTCGTTGGATGGTGTGTGCCCTGGTGCCTGCGTTGCTGCAGGGGTGCAAGGCAAGCGGTGCAGCACCGCACGCGGTGACTTCGTCCGCCGCCGCGGTGGTGGCCCAGGTATCCCTCGATCAGACGCATATCTGTGAAGTGAACGGGTGGCAGAAGGACCTGACCGAGGCCAAGTGCCGGGCGGGGCAGAAGGTAGTGTTCCTGCCGGACCGCTGGGGCAATGCGCAACTTCCCATCCTGTTTGCGGCAGTCAATTGCGACTTGCGCTACGCCGTGGCGCTGACGAACGGCGCGGTGACCTGCATCTATGTCGGTCCGCTGGCGCGCGAACACGACGATGCCACCCCGGCAAAGCCGGCCTCGTCGGCACAGCATCCGGTTTCCACGCATTGATCGGAGGACGTATGGAAGGCACCGTCAACAGCTTTTTGACCAGCAAGGGGTACGGGTTCCTGCGGGGCGACGATGGACGCGACTACTTCGTCCATCACCGCGACATCGTGGGAGCGAACCCAGTGATCGAAGGCCAGCGCGTGGCCTTCGAGGAGTCGGCCACGCCCAAGGGGTATCGCGCCCGTCGGGTGCGCCCGGTCGAGGTGACCGGCGCCACGGGCTACGTCTTGCCGGAGGAGGTGCTGGCAACGCGCCACGCCACCCTCAAAGGCTGGGAGGTGCTGGTGGAGAGTCGCTGGATCATCAGTGGTGCGTCGCGTGATTCACCCGATGCAGCGATGGCGCTACTGAAAGAGCGCGCACGCTGCCTCGGCGCAACGGCGGTACTGGACGTGGAGTACAGCAAGATGCGCGGGGCCGAGTCCGGGTCGGGGAGCGGAACGCATTACTTCACCATCCATCACTTCGATGGTCGACCGGTCGTGGCGGGCAAGCCCAGCGTCCATGGACAGCATCGCCTGGACGCGCTGGTCGGTCTGGATGCGCGGGCGGCGCAACTCAAGAAGGCGTTGGAGGCCAAGACGCAGCGGTCCCGCGACATGGCGACCCTTGTCGTTACCGTGATCCTGGTGATGGCGGGTTCCGCGTGCCTGTTCATGCCCGCGATACCGGGATGGGTTGGCCTGTTGCTGCTTGCGTTCGTGAGTCTTTTTTCCATCGCGCTCTGGCCGGCGATGGTCACGGATCACGACCGCTGGCTGGCATTGGACGAGTGACCGGAATGGATTCTCCCTGCGAATGGATGCGACGCTTGGTGTAGATCCCCACAGACCCGCACACGGGCGCCGTTGACGGCGAGCGTCGCGCAGCGTCGGGAGGCGGCCTGTCGGCGCAGGAGCGCTCCACGCAGCGGGGTGCCCTGTCAGCGGTCAGTGCGAGCGAAGGCTTTCCGACATGCACAAAAGTGTTACGTGTATCAAAAATGTTGTTTCGGTGGGCTATCGTTGTAGCGGATGGTAGGTCCAATCGCCGCATGAAATCTTCAAAATTTCGGCGGTAGTTAAAAGCTGAGGGGGTGATTCTGGAGGCCGGCATTCGAGACGAGGCTGGGGCGTTCCGAGTGGTCTACGTCGCAAAGTTCGCTGATGCGATCTGTGTCCTGCACTGCTCCCAGAAGAAGACGCAGGCAACCAGCAAGCCCGACTTGGATTTGGCTGCGAAGCGATACCGGGATTTGATGCAGGAGTTGAAGCCATGGGCAACGAACGATTTGCCAGCGTGTGGGATGCCATTGAGGACACTCCTGCCGAGGCGGAGAACATGAAGCTCCGCTCCGCGCTGATGATGGCGCTCAAGGGGCACATTGCCCGCGCTGGCATGAGCCAGAGTCAGGCCGCCAAGCTGTTCGGCGTTACGCAGCCGCGTGTCTCCGACCTGCTGCGCGGCAAGATCAACCTCTTTGGGCTGCACACCCTAGTGAATATGGCTGTGGCGGCTGGCCTGCACGTTGAAATACGCGTGCAAGAAGCTGCGTGAAGCTAGGCGGCAGTTCGTCAACGATTACGCCTTGATGATTACTCCGCGCGCCACTGGGCGGGCCACGTCGTCCTGGTTCGACGCCAGGACGATGGGCACACCGATAGCGCCGATGGCAGCGCTAACGAACATGGGCGCGGCCATGGCGCCCGCATCAAAGGCGGCATGGTCGTGACACGCGACGACGACGCGGTGTTTCGGATGACCGTGCCGAAGAAGCCTTTGGAGATCGGGGTGTTGCGGGCGAAGCGTTGAAACGGGGGGCGGCCATCCATGGCCGCCAGGCGTGGGTCAGAACTTCCAGTCGATGCTGATGCGCGCGGACTGGTCGGTGGCGTGCGACGCGAACTGTCCCTGGTAGGAGCCATCCACCGAGACCTTGGGTGCGATGGTGAAGCTGACGCCGGTGGAGAACACCACGGCATTCGTCGCCACGGGCAGGCCGGCGATGCTGAAAGCGTTGCCACCGCTCTGGAGGCGCATGGCATCGACGGGCAGGGTGTCGCCCCAGGCACGTTGCCAGCCGAGGCTGGCATGGGTATGCAGGCCGTGGTCGGGCTCACCCAGGTCGAAGCTCGCGCGCAAGCCGACCGTGCTGAAGCCCACCGTGCTGTTCTGGCCAGCGACATCGAGCGCGGCCGAGGTACCGCTTTCGCTGACGGTCGGGGTGCTGAGGCGATCCACCGCCAGGTTGGCGAACGGCGCCACCGTGGCGTGGCCCTGCACGAAGGGCAGGCTGCCATCGACGTAGGCCTGTGCGGTGTGGGCGTGGTAGCTGCCCTGGGCGACGCCGTTGAACGTGCCGAAGCCAAGGTAGCGGTGGGTATCCACCCGCTGCCAGCCGTAGATCGCCGCGCCCTGCCATTGCAGGCTGCCGGCCTGGGCGCTGCCGTACAGACCCAGGTGCTGGTCGACGACGTGGACGGACGCGTCGAGCGAATCGATGCCCGCCGAGCCTTGCCCCGTCGCCAGTACCGCACCGAGCCGCGCCGCATCGCCGACGGGCAGGTCGACGCCAAACAGCAGGCCGCTGCCGTTGTCGTGCATCATCGAGGCATTGGCGTCGCTGCTGTGCGTGCCCCAGTGGCCCCAGAGGGCCGTCCACGCCGTGACGCCGCTGGCATCGGTGACGTTCAGGCCGTTGGCGTTGTTGCTCTGGCCGGCGAGATGCTGGTTGATCGCATCGCGCACGTAGTGATCGTTGTCCATGATCGCGGTGCGGGTGGAGGCGTGGATCTCGCCGGCGAGCTGGTCGAAGGCGTGGCGCGCGGTGGCCGCATCCAGCACCACCAGTGCGCCGTAGACCGGGTTGTTGAAGCCCAGCGGGTTGGCCGCGGTGGCCACGGCTTGCTGGTTGGGTGTCTGCGCGACGCTGTTGAAGGTGATGTCGTTACGCTCCAGCGACAGCAGCACGTCGTTGGCCTGGTAGGTCAGTACCGGGTTGAGGAAGGCGAGGTTGACGCTGGCGGAGGCGAATTGCCCGGTCACGCCGCCGGTGGCCGTGAGGATGGTGTAGTCGGTCCGGGGTGCCCAGGTGCCTGCATCGGCCAGCACCAGCGCACTGCCGGCGAGGGTGGCGGTGCCCTTGACGGCCAGCAGGCTGGCCTGGCCGCCCGGCGTGGCTTCCACCTGCAACGTGCCGTTCGCGCTCTGGGTGTAGTTGCCGTCGATCGTCAGCGTGCCGATGGAGCCACCGGCCCACACGATGCCGCTGTTGGCGAGGTTGCCGCCGATGGAGCCATGGCCGCGCAACGTGGCCCCGCTGGCGACGCTGACGTCGCCGCCGAGCATGGCCGACGGCGTGGCCGCGTCGCCCACCTCCAGCGTGCCGGCCTGCACGGCGGTGGTACCGGCAAAGGCGCTGCTGTTGCCGTCCAGCACCAGCAGGCCGCCACCGGTCTTGGCGAAGCTGCCCGTGCCGGCGATCGCACCGGCGAAGGTGCCATTGCCCGGCTGGTCGAGCACCAGGGCGGCATTGTCCATGACGTTGCCGGGCAGGCTGGTCGCGCTTGCCATCAGGGTGCCGGCGCTGATGGTGGTGCCACCGGTGTAGGTGTTGGCGCCGCTGAGCGTCAGGGTACCCATGCCGGTCTTGGTGAGCCCACCGGCGCCGCTGACGACACCGGAGACGGTGAGGTTGGCATCGGTCTGCAGCGTGCCGTTGCTGGTGAGGTCGATGGCACGGGCGGTGGTGAACGCCGCCGTGTTCTCCAGCGTGCCGCCGGCGAGCACGATCCCTCCCGAGGCCGCACCCAGGTTGCCGTCGCTGGATACCGACAACGTGCCGCTGTCGATCGCCGTGCCGCCGGTGTAGGTATTGGCGCCGCTCAAGGTCAGCGTGCCCACGCCGGCCTTGATGAGCCCACCGGCGCCGCTGACGACACCGGAGACAGTGAGGTTGGCATCGGTCTGCAGCGTGCCGTTGCCGGCGAGGGCGATGGCACGGGCGGTGGTGAACGCGGCCGTGTTCGCCAGCGTGCCGCCGGCGAGCGTGATGCTGTTCGAGGCGTCGCCGAGGTTGCCATCGCTGGATACCGACAACGTGCCGCCGTCGATCACCGTGCCACCGGTGTAGGTGTTGGCGCCGCTGAGGACCAGGGTGCCGAGGTCGGTCTTGGTGAGTCCGGCGCTGCCGGCGATGACGTTGCCGATGGTGGCCGTCATGCTTGCGCCGTTGTTGCTGCCGTCGCCGACGCGGATCACCGGGGCGGTGCCGTTGTTGATGACCAGGGTGAGCGTGTTGCCGGTGAGCGTGTAGCCGTTGACCGCGAACTGCAGGCCGGAGGCAGTGACGGCCCCGGCGCTGCCATCCACCGTGACGGTGCCCGCGCTGCCGGCGAAGATGGCGAAGCCCGGCTGCGGCGACATCGGACCGTTCGGCGTCGTGCCAGTGGCATCCGTCCAGACCTGCGAGGTCGTCGACCAGGTGCCGCTGCCGCCACCCATCTGCGTGGACGAGGCCAGGCCATTGGCGTTCCACGCGTCCACCGTGTAACCGGTGGTGTCGATCAGGTTGAT
>DAIDKO010000021.1 GCA_027450005.1 Rhodanobacter sp.
GGCGTGCCGCTGTCCGAGCGCGACCGCTGGATCGCCGCCCAGGTGGCACCGGAGCTGCGTCGTCGCGGCCTGCGCTTCGTCGGCCTGGACGTGATCGGCGACTATCTGACCGAGATCAACGTCACATCGCCGACCTGCGCGCGCGAGCTGGACGCCCAGTTCGGGCTTAATATTGCCGGCCTGCTGTTCGACGCCATCGAGAACGCTGCTTCGTGAGTTCCGCCACCGCACGCCCTGCCGCCGACCCCATCGGCGCAACCTTGTTGTTTTCGTTGCTGCTGCACGGCGTGCTGCTGCTGGGCATCACCTTTCACTTCGCCAAGACCCGGCCCGGCCTGCCCACGCTGGACGTCACGCTGGTCAACGTGGCCAACCGCGAGGCACCGGAGCAGGCCGACTTCCTGGCTCAGGCGAACAACAGCGGCGGCGGCCAAAGCGACCAAGTCGCGCGGCCCTCACAGCCGTTCTCCGGCGCCCTGCCAAAGCCGCTTCCGGGCACCGCCATGCAGTCGGTCTCCGCCGCCACGCCGCTGCCGCGAGAGGCCACGCCACAGCGCATGGTCACCACCACCAGCCAAAGCAGCTTCAACGTGACCAGCGACAGCGCGCACACCAAAGTGCTTCCGCAGAACGCACCCAGCGCTGCCGACCTGCGCCGCCAGCAGGAAATGGCCCAGCTCGCCGCCGAAGTGCGCGACCAGTCCGAGGCCTACGCCAAGCGCCCGCGCAAGAAATATATCTCGGCCAACACCCGCGAATACGTCTATGCCGCCTACATGCGCGGCTGGTCCGACCGCGTCGAGCGGGTGGGCAACCTCAATTACCCCGAGCGGGCGCGCCAGTTGGACCTGCATGGCGACCTGCTGCTCACCGTTGGCATCAACCGCGACGGCAGCATCCACAGCATCGACGTCATCCAGAGCTCCGGCCAGCCGCTGCTGGATGCCGCCGCCAAACGCATCGTTCAGCTGGCCGCGCCCTTCCCGCCGCTGCCCGCCTCGGCTAAGGTGGACCAGCTATACATCACCCGCACCTGGCAATTCCTGCCCGGCAACTTGTTGCGCAGCAAATAACGCCGGGCGGATTACAATGCGTGCATGAGCCGCGCCGAACCACCCACCCTCACCGGACACTTCCTGATCGCCATGCCAGGGCTGGCCGATCCGCCGTTCTCGCGCGGCGTGGCGCTGCTTTGCCAGCACAGCGAGGAAGGTGCGGTCGGCCTGCTGGTGAACCAGCTCTCCCACTACCGCTTCGCCGACGTACTGGCGCAGATGAAGCTGGAATGCAGCGATCCCGAGCTGGCCGACGCGCCGGTGCTGATCGGCGGCCCTGTGCAACAGGAGCGTGGCTTCGTCCTGCACCGCGAGCCAGGCCACTGGGAATCAAGCTACCGCATCAACGCGCAGTGGTCGGTAACCACCTCGCGCGACATCCTGGTGGCCATGGCAGCCGGCGAAGGTCCGCGCCAGGCGATCATGGCGCTGGGCTATTCGGGCTGGGACGCCGGCCAACTGGAACAGGAGCTGATGGCCAACGCCTGGCTCACCGTGGAGGCCAGCGAGCGCGTGGTGTTCGACACCCCGCTGGAGGAACGCTGGAGCGCCGCCGCAGGCCTGGTCGGCGTCGATCCGCTGCAGATCGCCGGCTACGCGGGCCACGCATGAGCTGTGCCTTCGGCTTCGACGTCGGCAGCAAGCTGATCGGCGTCGCCGTTGGCAACCGCCTCACTGCCAGCGCCCGTGCGCTCGGCGTGGTGGCCATGCGCAACGGCTCGCCCGACTGGCCCGCGCTCGATGCGCTGCGCGCGCAGTGGCTGCCTGACACCCTGGTGGTGGGCTTGCCTCTCACCCTCGACGGCGGCGAACAGCCCGCCAGCCAGCGCGCCCGTCGTTTCGCCGAAACGCTCAGGGCCCGCTACGGCAGCGACGTGGCACTGGTGGACGAACGCCATAGCTCGCAGGAAGCCGCAAGCCGCTTCGCCGGTGCGCGCGCCGTTGGCCTCAGGCGCCGCCGCGATGCCGCCATGCTCGACGCCGAGGCCGCCGTGGTCATCCTCGAATGCTGGCTCGCCGGCGAGCCGTCCGATCTTTCCACTCAAGCCGCCCCGCCATGAGCTCACGCCTGCGCCACCTCACCACGCTGGAACACCTGCCGCGGGCCAGCATCGAGCACCTGCTCGACCGCGCGATTGCGCTGCGCGACGCCTGTGCACACGGCACACGCAAGCTGGATACGCTGGCCGGGCGCACCGTGCTCAACCTGTTCTTCGAGCCATCCACGCGGACGCGCACCTCGTTCGAGCTGGCCGCGCGCCGGCTCGGCGCCGACGTGGTGAACTTCGACATCAGCTTCTCCTCGGCCAACAAAGGTGAGGCGCTGTACGACACCCTGCACACGCTGGAGGCCATGCACCTCGACGCCATCGTGGTGCGCCACAAGGTATCCGGCACGCCGGACGAACTGGTGCGCCACGCGATGAGCGGCGTGTCGGTGATCAACGCCGGCGATGGCAACCGCGCCCATCCCACTCAGGGTCTGCTCGACGCACTGACCATCCGCCAGCACCGGCCGGATTTCGAGAACCTCACCGTGACGATCTGCGGCGATATCCGCCACTCACGCGTGGCGCGCTCCGACGCGCACGCACTGGCCGCGCTGGGTGCGGGGGAGATTCGCCTGTGTGGCCCGGCCGCGCTGCTGCCGGACGCCGCCGAGTTTCCGCCATGCCGCCTCACCGAGGATTTCGACAGCGCGATCGCGGGCGCCGACGTGGTCATCATGTTGCGGCTGCAAAAGGAACGCATGGCATCCACCGACCTGCCGGACGAGGCTGCCTACTTCCGCCATTACGGCCTCGATACGCGCCGCCTTGGCCTCGCCGACAAGGGCTGCCTGGTGATGCACCCCGGCCCGCTGAACCGCGGCATCGAAATTGCCGACGAAGTGGCCGACGGCGCGCAGTCGCGGATCCTCGAGCAAGTGGCCAACGGCGTGTTCGTCCGCATGGCCGTGCTGGGCGAGCTGCTGGCACGCTGAAGGCCGCAACCGCCGCCGGAGCATCGTGGGGAGGCCTGGGCGGCGTGTCGAAAACAGCGGCGCCCGTTCGTTGCCATGGCAGAAAGGCCGCGGTCGCGGCTTGGCCATCGTCAAGGAACCGTTCCGTCAGACTTGCTCGATCATGCGCAAACATGATCGAAGCTGACTTCCTGCTTCGCAGAGGCCGGTTTCACGCGCACCTTGCGGCGCGCGCC
>DAIDKO010000022.1 GCA_027450005.1 Rhodanobacter sp.
ACATCTCGCCGGCACGCTACCGCTTCCGCCTGCACAGCAGGCGCAGGTGCAGGCCGCGCTCGTCGTGGCCGAGACCGCGGTCGGCATCGTCGGCGTGGTGCAGCAGCAGATCGCTGCGCAGCCTGCCAGCGCGGCGAGTGCGGCCAAGCCGTAGCCCATTCATTCCTACCACCGAGAGAAGCCATGACTGACCAAGCCATCGAGCAGGAAATCCAAGCCAAGGGCCTCACCGCACCGCGCGTGACACCAGCGGATGTCGAATCCGAGATCGCGGGCGAGTACTACTTCGTCGCAGGCGACGGCATCTACGGCGCCGCACACAAGGACGGCGATCACGAGGTACAGGCGTTTCCGCAGTCGCTGGATCTGCTGACCTTCTGTGTCCTGTCGCTTCGCAACGGCTTTACCGTCACGGGTGAGTCGGCCTGCGCCAGCCCGGAAAACTTCAACGCCGAGATCGGCCGGAAGATCGCGCGCCAGAACGCCGTCAACAAGGTCTGGCCGCTGCTCGGCTTCCGTCTGCGCGACAAGCTCAGCGCATAGCCGTGAAACCCGTCGGCTACGCCCTGCTCGCCCAGCTCGCCTACACGGACGCGCCGACAGTAGGGCAGCCGGACAGCGCGAGCCGGATGCACGTCTACGGCGACGTGCACTGCTTCCGCGGGACGGACGACCTCGACTCGCTGCTGCACGACTTCGACGTAGCGGTGACCGACGTGCCCGGCATGGGCAAGCTGCACGCCGGCTTCTGGTCGGCATGGCAGGCGATCCGCGATGCGTGCCTGGCGCTTCCCGTGCCGTCCGCGATCACGGGCCACAGCCTCGGCGCCGCGCTGGCGATCCTCTGCGCTGCCGAGTGGGCTTTGCGCGGTCATGTCGTGCCGGTCTACGCCTTCGAGCCGCCGCGCCTGTGCGCGGACGACACGCTGGCGCACGTCTACCGCGACTTCGCCATCCCGTTCTACGGGACACGGAACGGCCTGGACATCGTGACGCAGGTGCCGCCCGAGCTGTCGCATGCACGTCCGCTGACGCCTATCGGCACGCCGTCGTTTTCGCTGGACAACCTCACCGACCACAGCATCGACCGCGTGATCGCGGCGCTGGGCGGCTGAGCCATGGCTGCGCCGCGTCAGTACGACCGCGATTCCATGGTGCCGGCGATCTGTGAGCGCTTGGCGACCGGGGAGCCTCTCACCGTCATCTGCTGGGACATGGGCATCGCGCGCCGCACGGTCAACAAGTGGCGCGAGACCGACCCGGAAATCGCAGCGCAGTTCGACGAGGCGCGCGATGTTGGTTACGACAAGCTGGCATGGCGCACGCACCTACGCTCTCGCAACCTCAACGAGGACGGCACCCCGCGCATGGATAAGGACACCACGACGCGCGTACTGCGTGACCGGCTCGCCTGCGAGGTCGACGAAAAGCTGCGCGCAAAGTGGGATCCGCGCCGCTACAGCGAGCGCACCGTCACCGAGAACACCAACCACACAACCGTGGAAATCGTGGACACCGATGAAATGGACCGCCGCCTCGATCGCGCGATTGCCGCCGCCTGTGCGGCAAGCGGCGCTGGCAAGCCTGACGGCACCTGAGCGCGAGCAGCTGGGCTGGATCTGGCCTTTTGTTGCGCGACCGTCGCAACTTCGCCCTGAAGGGAATTGGATCTACTGGCTGCTGATGTGCGGCCGCGGTTTCGGCAAGACGCGGACGGGCGCGGAAACCGTCCGGCAGTGGGTCAAGGAAGGGCACAACTACGTCAACCTGATCGGCGCGACGGCAGACGATGCACGCGACGTGATGGTGCAGGGCGAGAGCGGGATTCTCGCCATCTGCCCGAAGTGGGAGCGCCCCGAGTACAAGGCCAGCCAGCGCAAGCTGGTATGGCCGAACGGCGCGGAGTCGCTGATCTTCACCGCCGACGAGCCCGACCGGCTTCGCGGCAAGCAGCATGAAAAGCTGTGGGCCGACGAGCTCGCCGCGTGGCGCTACGCCGACGCCTGGGACCAGGCGAAGTTCGGCCTGCGCCTGGGCGCCAACCCGCAGGCGGTGATTACGACGACGCCGCGGCCAACCGCCCTGGTGCGCAGCATCATCGCGGATCCGGCCACACACATAACGCGCGGCAGCACGCTGGATAACCGGGCGAACCTGGCCGGCGCGTTCGTCGACGCGGTGATCAAGAAGTACGAGGGAACGCGGCTCGGTCGGCAGGAGATCGACGGCGAGGTGCTGGACGACAACCCGGGCGCGCTCTGGAAGCGCTCGGACATCGACCAGCACCGCGTGGTATCCGCTCCCGAACTGCAGCGGATCGTGGTGGCGATCGACCCGGCGGCCAAGAGTGTCAAGGGATCGGACGACACAGGCATCGTGGCTGCTGGCGTGGCGACCATCAACGGCGTCACGCATGGGTTTGTGCTGGATGACAAGACGATGTCGCTCGCCAAGCCCGAGGCATGGGCGCAGCAGGCCATCGACTTGTACTACCGCCTGAAGGCCAACCGGATCGTTGCGGAGTGCAACAACGGCGGCGAGATGATCGAGTCGGTCATCCGATCCAAGGACCGGAATGTGCCGGTGAAGCTGGTGACGGCCACGCGCGGCAAGGACATCCGCGCCGAGCCGGTGTCGGCTTTGTACGAACAGGGGCGCGTCCACCACGTCGGCAGCTTGGCAAAGCTGGAAGACGAGATGTGCGAGTGGGATCCGATGGACTCCACGAAGCCATCGCCAAACCGTATGGACGCACTGGTATGGGCGCTCACCGAACTAATGCTGCAGCCGGCCTCGACAGCCGTTATCGACTACCTCGCCTCCCTCCCGAGAACCCCGACGCATGAAGACCGGCGGAACTGAAATTCCGACGCAGGGAATCCTTGCGCGCATGAAAGCCGGCCTCGCGGGCGCGCGTGCCGGTTTCACGGGCAACGGTGCCGAGTGGTTCGGGCCTGGCCAGCCAGTCGCGCCGAGTGCGCCGAAGGATGTCGCCGGTCGCCAGTTCCAGCTGCCGATCAGCACGAACACGCTGATCCAGACCAAGGTTACTGGCGTCAGTTTCGAGCAGCTGCGCATGATGGCCGAGACGGTGGACATCATCCGGCTGCTGATCGAGACCCGGAAGGACCAGCTCTGCGGCATGGCGTGGTCGATCCAGCTGAAAGGCGCGACATCGAAAGAAGCTACGCAGGACAGCCGGTGCAAGGCGTTGGAGGACTTCTTCCAGTCGCCCGATACCGATCACGACTGGGCCGACTGGCTGCGCCTGGTGCTGGAGGACATGTTCGTGCTGGACGCTCCGACGCTGTACGTGCAGCGCCGTCGCAACCGCGACGTGTACGCGCTTCGCCCCATTGACGGCTCGACGATCAAGCGGATCGTGGACGGTCACGGCTGGACGCCTGCCCCGCCGCTGCCGGCTTACCAGCAGATCCTGCAGGGAACGGCCGCGGTCGACTACACCACGGATGACCTGATCTACCGCCCGCGCAACCCGCGCACCAACCGCATCTACGGCCTAAGCCACGTCGAGCAGATCGTGGTCACG
>DAIDKO010000023.1 GCA_027450005.1 Rhodanobacter sp.
CGCTGGAGCTGGGCAGGCCGTCGGCGACGCCGTAGCGGCGGAATTGCGGCGTAATCAGGGGCGGGGGAGCCGTTTCGGCCTGTACCGGCGCGGCCTTCGCGAGCGACAATGAGGGCGCCACGGCGAGCAGCAGGCCGAGCAAGCCCGCGAACTCCAACGACCTGCACCCCATTGTCGCCCCCGTTTATGGCGTGCCCTTGGTGGGTGCGGCGAATCCGCGCCACCCGCAACGCAACGAGTTCGGATCATGCCAAAACAGGGCCGGGGAAGCGAACGCAGCGTTCCGCTCCAGCGCCTAGCGCGCGTGTCGGCAATCGGCCAGACTTCAGCCCATGTCCCTGTCGCATCCCGCCCGCTGGTTGTCGCTGCTGCTACCACTGGCCATGTCAGCCACGGCCGTGCGGGCAGCGACGCACACGTACCGCTACGACACCGTGCACAGCCAGATCGTCTTCAGCATCGACCACGACGGCTATTCGCGGCCATTCGGACGACTGCACATCGTCCGTGGCTGGCTGCGCCTGGACAAGGATGACTGGAGCCACGCCAGCACCGAGCTCGACATCGACCTGGCCGGCGTGGACATGGGTGACGCCGGCTGGGACAGGGCGGTCTGTGGGCGCGTCCTGCTGGATTGTGCTGCTTACCGCGAGGCCCATTTCGTTAGCCGTTCGGTGCAACGCACCGATGCCAGCCACGGCGTACTGCACGGCACGCTCACCCTGCATGGCGTGAGCCGCCCGCTCGATATCCCGTTCCGCCTCAACCGCGTGGCCCGCACGCTCTACGGTCTGCACACCGTCGCCGGTTTCTCGGCCACTACCAGCCTCGATCGCACCGATTTCGGCATCACCGCCTTTCCCGACTCGATCGGCCACGACGTGTCCGTGTGGATGGAACTCGAGGCCATCCGCGACGATCATTCCTCCACCCAGGCTTCCGTTACCCACGCCGCCAAGGAATCTCCATGAAGCTGCGCAGCGACCCCGGACACTGGGGCACCATCGCCAAATCGTTCCACTGGATCGTCGCACTGGGCATCCTCGGCAACGGGGTGTTCGGCCTGTGCATGGACCTGGCTAGCAATCCGATGCAGAAGATCAACTGGCTGGCGCTGCACAAGTCGGTCGGCCTGACCGTGCTGGCGTTGATGCTGCTGCGGCTGGCCTGGCGCATGAGCGATGGGCGCCCGCACGAAGAGCCCGCGCCGGTGTGGCAGCAACTCGCCGCGCGCGCCACCCACGCGCTGCTCTACCTGCTCGCAATGGCGCTGCCGCTCTCCGGCTGGTGGTTCAACTCGGTGGCCGGCAAGCCGCTGCAGTGGTTCAAGCAGTTCAATCTGCCCGGCATCGCCGCGAAAAACGACGCGCTGCGCCACGTCGCGCATGCGGTGCACGAATACCTGTTCTGGTTCCTGTTACTGGTGCTGGTGGCGCACGTCGGCGCTGCGCTGAAGCACCACATGTTCGACCGCGACAATGTCCTCAGGCGCATGCTGCCGTTCGGCAAGCTGCGCGACGAATAAGGAGCGATGCCGATGAAAATCACGACCCGTCTCGCCGCTGGCGCACTGCTCGCTTTGGCCTTGTCCGGCGCCGCGTCCGCCGCCGACTACGCCGTGCAGCCTGCCAGCATGCTGGGCTTTACCGGCAGCTTCCAGGGCGCCAGTTTCGATGGAAGCTTCAGGCAGTGGCACGCCGCGATCAGTTACGATCCGACGCATCTCGCCCAGTCGAAGTTCGACGTCGATGTGACCATGGCCAGTGTCGTGGTAAGCGACAAGGACCAGCAGGGCGCCTTGCCCGGCAAGGATTTCTTCGACGTGGCGCAGTACCCCGTCGCGCATTTCGTCACCACTGGTTTCCGCAATGTCGGCGGCAAGGTGATTGCCGACGGCCAGCTCACCCTGCGCGGTACGACCAGGCCGGTGAGCCTCGCAGTGGACTTCAAGCCGCAGGGCAGGAACGCCACACTGGACGTCAGCGGCTTGCTCAAACGACTCGACTTCGGCGTGGGCGGCGGCGACTACGCCGATACCTCGGTGATCGGTGCGGAAGTCAAGGTGCACGCGCACCTGCTGCTGGTCGCGAAGTAGCCGGTCAGCGCGCGGCGGCGAGGAATGCCCGTACCGCCGCCGCATCGAACGGCCAGTCCAGTTCGCGGCCGTCGCGGATGTCACGCAACACCGGAACGCGCGTGCCGTAGCGCGTCACCAGCCCTGGCGAATCGTCCACCCACGCGCTTTCGAATTCCGGCGTCTCCGCCTCGGCCATCACGGCGAGCGCCATGTCGCAGAGGTGGCAGTAGTCGCGCTGGTAGAGGATGAGGCTTGGCATGCGCCTGCGAATGGAACGGGTGCCCGCGTAGAATAGCGGCTTCACTTCTCCGTGCGCAGCGCACCATGGCCGTCAGTGTTTTCGACCTGTTCAAGATCGGCATCGGGCCGTCCTCCTCGCACACGGTGGGACCGATGCGCGCCTCGGCGCGCTTTGCCGAGCGCTGGCTGGAGGAAAAGGGCGTGCTGGGCCGCGTGACCCGGGTGCGCGCCGAGCTGTACGGTTCGCTGGCGATGACCGGCCGCGGCCACGGGACCGACAAGGCGGTGCTGCTGGGCTTCGAAGGGCAGCACCCCGACACGGTAGACCCCGATGCCATCGCCGGCATTCTGGAACGCATTCGCGGCAGCGGTCGCATCCGCCTGCTCGACATGCACGAGATTGCCTTCGACGAGAAGGCCGACCTGGTGTTCAACAAGCGCCAGAAGCTGCCGTTCCACACCAACGGCATGCGCTTCTCCGCCTACGACGCTGACGGCAACGAACTGGCCACGCGCGACTACTATTCGGTCGGCGGCGGTTTCGTGGTGAACACCGACGAGGCGGCCGAGGACCGCATCGTCGCCGACACCACCGAGCAGCCCTACCCCTTCACCACCGGCGAACAATTGCTGGCGCACTGCGAAAAGCAGGGCCTGACCATCGCCCGGCTGATGCTGGCGAACGAGAGTGTGTGGCGCCCCGAGGCCGAGACCCGCGCCGGACTGCTGACCATCTGGAAGGCGATGCAGGACTGCGTGACCCGCGGGCTACGCTCGCCCGGCACCCTGCCTGGCGGATTACACGTAGTGCGCCGCGCGCCGGCGATGGCGGACGAACTGCGCAACCAGCCCGAGGCTTCGCTGCGTGACCCGCTGACCATACTCGACTGGGTCAACCTTTACGCGCTGGCGGTGAATGAGGAGAACGCCGCCGGTGGTCGCGTGGTCACCGCGCCGACCAACGGCGCCGCCGGCATCCTGCCCGCGGTGGGCCACTACTACCTGCGCTTCTGCCCCAAGGCGGACGACAACGGCATCCTCGACTACCTGCTTACCGCCGCCGCCATCGGCATACTGTACAAGGAGAATGCCTCGATCTCGGGCGCCGAGGTCGGCTGCCAGGGCGAGGTGGGGGTGGCCTGCTCGATGGCCGCCGGCGGACTCACCGCCGCGCTGGGCGGCAATATCCACCAGATCGAGAACGCCGCCGAGATCGGTATGGAGCACAACCTCGGCCTCACCTGCGACCCGATTGGCGGCCTCGTGCAGATCCCCTGCATTGAACGCAACGCGATGGCCTCGGTGAAAGCGATCAACGCCAGCCGGATGGCGCTGAAGAGCGACGGCAAGCATCGTGTGAGCCTGGACAAGGTCATCCGGACCATGCGCGACACCGGCCGCGACATGAAGGACAAGTACAAGGAAACATCGCGCGGCGGCCTCGCCGTCAACGTTATCGAGTGCTAGGCGTGAAGTTGATCCGGCCGTTTCGGCACCCATCGTTGTGCCGTGCTTGACCAGATCCGCTCGCCTCGATGAAGTCTGGTCCGGTTGCGACCCTGGGCAGCGTTGCCGTCGACGTCTTCGGTTGCTGAAGCCGATCGCGGCAGGCCCGTTGGTCGCCACGGCCGATACCGCAGCGTACGGCCTCGCATGACCGTTGCAGGGTGACAGGCGGCGCCTAGGTCTGCGACCATCAGTCTCTTTCGGGGATGCGCGGTACGCGCCTCAGGAGTTTCCATGTCTTCCAGCAGCTCGATCCGCCGCGACGTCGGCCCGTTCGCCTTGATGCTCACCGGCCTGGGCTCGATCATCGGCTCCGGCTGGCTGTTCGGCGCTTGGCGCGCGGCGCAGATCGCCGGTCCCGGCGCGATCTGGGCATGGGTGATCGGCGCGGTGATCATCCTTTTTATCGCGCTGACCTATGCCGAGCTGGGCGCGATGTTCCCCGAATCCGGCGGTATGGTGCGCTACGGCCACTACTCGCACGGATCGCTTGTCGGCTTCATCGCGGCCTGGGCCAACTGGATCGCGATCGTCTCGGTGATCTCGGTGGAGGCGGAGGCCTCGGCGCAATACATGTCCTCGTGGAAGTGGGCGTGGGCGAAAAGCCTTTACCACCAGGCCCCCGGCGGACACGGCGAACTGAGCGCGGTCGGTCTTACCATCGCCGCGGTGCTGGTGGTCGGCTACTTCCTGCTGAATTTCTGGAGCGTGAAACTATTCGCGCGCTCGAACACTGCGATCACGCTGTTCAAGCTGGTGATCCCCGCGCTTACCGCGCTGCTGTTGATCGCCAGCGGCTTTCACCCCGCGAACTTCCAAGTGGGTGTCCACGGCGGCCCCCATGCCATCAACTTCGCCTCGGTGCTCACGGCGGTGGCGATCGCCGGCATCGTGTTCAGCTTCAACGGTTTCCAGAGCCCGGTGAACCTCGCTGGCGAGGCGCACAACCCGGGCAAGAGCATCCCGTTCGCGATCGTCTGCTCGATCGTGCTGGCCACGGCGATCTACGTGCTGCTGCAGGTGGCCTTCATCGGCGCGGTGCCCCAGCAGATGCTGGCCAAGGCCGGCTGGCACGGCATCAACTTCAGCTCGCCGTTTGCCGACCTAGCCATCATCCTCGGCCTGCAGTGGCTGGCCACGCTGCTGTTCGTCGACGCGGTGATCAGCCCCAGCGGTACTGGCATGACCTATACCGCCACCACCGCACGCATGCTCTACGGCATGGAGCGCAACGGCACGCTGCCGCGCATCCTCGGCCACGTCCACCCGAAGTGGGGCGTGCCGCGCCCGGCGATGTGGGTGAACCTCGCGGTGTCCTTCCTGTTCCTGTTCTTCTTCCGCGGCTGGGGCACGCTGGCGGCGGTAATTTCGGTGGCCACGATCATCTCCTACCTCACCGGCCCGGTCAGCGTGATGACGCTGCGCCGCACCGCACCCGGCCTGCACCGCCCGCTGCGCCTGGCCGGCCTGCCGGTACTCGCCGGCATTGCCTTCGTGATGTCCACCGAACTGCTGTACTGGGCCAAGTGGCCGCTGACCGGCGAGATCATCCTCTTGATGGTCGTGGCGTTGCCGATCTACTTCTACTATCAGGCGAAGCGCGGCTGGCACGATTTCGGCCGCCAGCTGAAGGGCGCCTGGTGGCTTATCGCTTACCTGCCCACCATCGCCCTCGTCTCCTGGGCCGGCAGCACCACCTTCGGCGGTCGGGGCTACCTCCCGTACGGCTGGGACCTGGCGGTGGTGGCGCTGATCGGCCTGGTGTTCTACGTGTGGGGCGTGAAGTCGGGCTGGCGCACGCCGTCGGTGGAAGATGCCGAACGCGAGGCGGCTGCACAGCCGCACGCATAGTCAACCGCGCGCTGGCAGGCACGCGGCGCGCCGATGGACTCCGCAGTCAACGGGGCGCCTGCGCCGGGGTGGCGGTTTTCGATGCGCCGGCCGCGCCTCCCGCATGGGCGGTGTTGGCGGGCGCGGGCGTGTCCAGGACCTTGGCCAGCAATGGCTGCAGCTTTCCGTTCATGCGCAGCTGCTCGATGCTGGCCATCGAGCGGTCGAGGCGACGGATGGCGTCGTCTTCGTAGGGCGGCGCGGCGCCAGGCGCGCGGGTAAGCGCGGCCAGGCGTGGGCCGACTTCACCGGTGAGCGCGAAATAGGCGCTGTCGTGGATACCGGCGGCAGCCACCAACTGGCCGGGCATCAGCCAGGCGGCAGTGTCTTCGTGCACCGGCTGGTCGTTGCCGCGGGGATCGAGCAGCAGCCAGGTACCCGGTTGCGCCAGCATGCCGCCGCCATTGACGAAGCCGTCGGTGTGGTAGACGTTCGTCAGTGCGGGCAGGTGATCGCCGTAGAACAGCAACAGGGTAGGGCGCTGGCGCCTGGCGACCGCGGCGGCCAGGCGCCCGAGCTGCTGGTCGGCGTGCTGCATGTGGTAGAGGTAGTTCTGCAGTTCCAGCTTGTCCTTCCCTTCGATGCCGGCCGGCACGGCGATGGCGTCGCGCGCGGCGGTGTCTTTCGGCGGCACGTCGTAAGGGCCATGCGCCTCGATGCTGATGGCGAAGATGAACTGTGGCGGCCCGCTGTCCTTCAGCTGGCGCAGGATCTCGTCGGTCATCGCGCTGTCGGCCATGTACTTGCCGTCGTTCGGCGCGTCGCGCGGGAAATCCGCCTGCGATACGAAGCGTTGGAAGCCCAGCGCCTTGAACGCGCTACTGCGGTTCCAGAACGAGGGATCGTTGCCATGCACCGCCACCGTCGCGTAGCCGTGCGCGTCCAGCACGTGCACCAGGCTGGGCACCTGCTTGTGGCCCATCTGCAAGTAGGGGAATTGCATGTCGTCGAAGTAGCGCAGCGACAGCCCGGTGAGCATTTCGAATTCGGTGCGGATGGTGCCGCCGCCGAAGGTGGGCACGTGCAGCGCGCCGCTGGTGCCATGCCGGGCGAGGCGGCGCAGGTTGGGCGTGAGATCGGCGTTCGCGTAACCCTTCATGATGGAGGGATCGAAGAACGACTCGCTCTGGACCACCACGATGTCCGGCAAGGTCGCGGCGTTCGGCGTGGCGAGGCTCTGGCGCAGCGGACCGGCCGATTGCCGGATCAGCTGCTCGGCGGCGGCGCGGTCGGGCTTGGGCTTGTTCTGCGCGTATTGCAGGCGGAACATCGTCAGCTCGCTGACCAGGCCGGCATGCTGGCGCGTGGATGCCGCCGACCATGGTTCCAGCCACAGTACGTGGCCGTTGTAGATCCTCGCCCAGCCGCTCCAGCCGCCGAGCAGGCTGCCCAGCAGCAGCAGCAGCGCACCGCTGGCCGCGAGGCGCTTGCCGCCGGTGCGGCGGGCGAACAGCGGCGGCTCCAGCCGCCACATCGCGACCAGGATCAGCACCGCCGCCAGCAGCGCTAGGTAAGGCCAAGGGCTGTGCGGCAAATAGCCGGCCAGCAGGTGCGCACCGCCCTTGCGCAGCTGGCCCACCATGCGGAAATCCGCCGGCAACAGGGGCGTGCCGAGATTCGCCACTTTCAGCTGGTTGACGGCGTAGATCAGGGCCTGCAGCAGGTAGGCAAGCCCGAAAGACAGCAGTAGCCGGCGGGTCATTGCCAGCAGCAGCCCCACGAACAGCAGGCCGGGCCATGCGTTCGCCAGCGGGAAACGCGGCTGGTCCAGCAGGCGCGCGGGAAGCACGCCGGGTCCGCTGTCGAGCAGGCCGGTGAAAAGCACGAACAGCACCGTCATCGCCAGCACCAGGGCGATCTGCGTGGCCATTCGGCGAAGGGTGGGGCTGACGGAAAGGGTCATGGCGAAACCGGGGGTTCGGTTGTCATGGATCTGAAGTGCCAAGGTAATTGGGGTGACATGAATCGAGTGTCGTCGGGCAATGCCTTCGGCAACGTATCGACGTGGCAAACGGTGTACGGGCATGCCAGGCGCGGCTGCGGCACAATTCAGGAATGCCTAACGAATCCCCGGCGTTGCGCGCCCTGATCGACGACCGCTATGCCGAACTGGCTGCGCGCTGCCGCGCCGCAAGCGTGCCGTTGCACGACGATGCCGGCGTGGCCGAGCGCATCCGTCGCACGCTGGCGGCCAGCGATTTCGCGTTTGAGGCGTGGCGCGCCCAGCCGTCGCTGCTGTCGCCCGCCGGGTTGGAGCGACTGCGCTCGAACGCGGACTCCGCAGCCCGCATCGAGGCGCTGAAGTTGCCCACCGAGGAGGCGGCCGCGCTGGCCGCGTTGCGCCGCTTTCGCCACGCCGAAGCGCTGCGGCTGGTGTTCCGCGACGTCAACAGCCTCGACGAGCTGCCGGAAACCCTGTCTGCCACCAGCGTGCTGTACGAGGTGCTGCTGGAAGCCGCGCTGGGCTGGAGCGAACGCGCACTGGGCGAACGCTACGGCCACGCGCGCAGCAATGACGGCGAGCGCCAGCGGCTGGTGGTAGTGGGTTTCGGCAAGCTAGGCGGTGCGGAGCTGAACTTCTCCTCCGACATCGACCTGGTGCTGGCCTATCCGCAGGGCGGCCAGAGCGACGGCGCACGGTCGCTCGACAATGGCGAGTACTTCGTCCGGCTCGGGCGTCAACTGGTACGCCTGCTCAACGAGCCCACTGTAGACGGTATCTGCGCACGCGTGGACCTGCGCCTGCGACCATTCGGCAACGCGGGACGGCTGGCGCTGTCGTTTGCGGCGATGGAGCAGTACTACCAGCGCGAAGGCCGCGACTGGGAGCGCTACGCGTGGATCAAGGCGCGCCCGGTGGCCGGCGATCGCGCCGCCGGCAAGCAACTGTCGGAATTGCTGCGGCCGTTCATCTACCGCAAGTACCTCGACTACACCGCGTTCGCCGGCCTGCGCGAGATGAAGGCGCTGATCGATGCGGAAGTCGCGCGCAAGGATCTTTCCGACAACCTCAAGCTCGGCGCTGGCGGCATCCGCGAAATCGAATTCATCGTGCAGCTCGTGCAGTTGATCCGCGGCGGCCGTGAACCCAGCCTGCGCGTACGCGGCCTGCTGCCGGCGCTTTCCGCCTGCGAGGCGCGTGGCCATATTCCTGCCACGCGCGCCAAGGCGCTGCGCGAAGCCTACCTGTTCCTGCGCCGGCTGGAGAACCGCGTGCAGATGCTGCGCGACGCGCAGACCCACGATATTCCGGACGATGTGCTCAGTCGCGAGCGGATCGCGTACGGGCTGGAGTGGCCGGCATGGGAGCCGCTGGCAGAGGAGTTGGCGAAGCATCGCGGGATCGTCGCCAACGAATTCGCCGCCGTGCTGATGCCGCAAGGCGGGCGCGGCACGCGCGTGCCGGAGGCGGACACCGCACTATGGCAGGCTGCCTGCGCCGCGACACTGGACGCCGGCATGCTGGAGGCCGGCGGCTTCCTGCCCGGACTGGAAGCGGCCGATGCACTAGCCAAGCTGCCGCAGGGCGGCGCGGTGCGCGCGATGTCGGCGCGCTCGCGCGAGCGGCTGGATCACCTGATGCCGCAGCTCATCGCTGCCGCGCGCACCAGTGCAGCGCCGGTGCCTTGCCTGCTGCGGCTGTGCCGGCTGACGCAGGCGGTGGCGCGGCGCTCGTCCTATCTCGCCCTGCTGGAAGAACAGCCCGCCGCGCGCAAGCGCTTGGTCGCGCTGTTCGCCGGCAGCGCGCTGCTCGCCGAGCAGGTGATCGCACAGCCGCTGCTGCTGGACGACGTACTCGACCCGCGCATCGACCAGCTGCCGCTTAAGCGCGCCGACATCGCCACGGAGATCGCCCGCGTGCTGTCCACGCTGGAAGAGCGCGAGGCGGAGGCGGAACTGGAGCGCATCAACGAGTTTCAGTCCTCCACCGCGTTCCGCCTCGGCCTGGCCTTCAACGACTGTCGCGCCGACGCGGTGGCTACCGCGCGCCGCCTGGCCGCGCTGGCCGAGTCGGTGGTGGGCGCGGTCACCGCGCTTGCCGAGCGCGAACTGGTCGCCCAGCACGGCCGCCTGCCGGGCCAGGGCTCCGGCTTCGCTGTG
The DNA here is from genome assembly GCA_027450005.1 of Rhodanobacter sp. Classification (GTDB taxonomy): domain Bacteria; phylum Pseudomonadota; class Gammaproteobacteria; order Xanthomonadales; family Rhodanobacteraceae; genus Rhodanobacter_A. Next base: position 9,815 of record DAIDKO010000023.1, read on the forward strand.
CTGGGCTACGGCAGCCTCGGTGGCGAGGAGCTGGGTTTCGCCTCCGACCTCGACCTGGTGTTCGTCTACGATGGCAAGCGTGCGCAGGCGATGAGCGATGGCGCGAGGCCCATCGAGGGTGCGCGCTGGTACCAGCGCCTCGCCCAGCGTGTGATGAACTGGCTCACCGTGCCCACCCGCGCCGGCCGCTTGTACGAGGTGGATACGCGGCTGCGGCCGGACGGCTCCAAGGGCCTGCTGGTAGGTAGTCTGGACGCCTTCGTCGCCTACCAGCAGAGTCGCGCGTGGACTTGGGAGCACCAGGCGCTGCTGCGCGCACGCCCGGTGGCCGGCGATGCCGCGCTGGGCGCAGCGCTCGCGACGGTGCGCCGCGACATCCTCGGCGTGCATCGCGATCCGCTGCGGGTACTGGCCGAGGTGAGCGAAATGCGCCGCCGCTGGCGCGCCGAGCGCGACCGCTCCGAAACAGCGAAGCTCGACCTCAAACAGGGCCGCGGCGCCTTGCTCGATATCGAGTTTGCTCTGCAGGGCCTGGTTTTGGCGCATGCGGCTAGCCATCCGGTCTTGCTTGGAGCAACCTCCAACGCGGCCTTGCTGGAAGCCTGTCGCGTGGCCGGGCTGCTGGATGCCAACCAGGTCGCGATGCTTTCCGTGGCGCATGACAGGTTGCTGCAACGCGCGCTGGCCTGCACGCTCGACCTGCGTCCGCGCATTGCGCCGCGCGATGCGGAACTGGAAATGCTGTGCGGCGAGGTGATGGCCCTGACGCAGTCGCTGGGCTTCGTCTTTGCGTGAGGGTGGTCTTCGGATTTTCGGAGGCCGTTGTCGCGGCAAGGGCCGCACCGGCTGGGGATGCTCAGGCCAGCGCGTCCAAGCGGCGGCGCAACTCCGCGGCGACGGCCGCGGTTTCGCGCAGCGGCGGCTGGCGCGCGGGCGCCATGCTGTCGAGGTCGTGCAGCAAGCCCCGGGTGCGCAATGCGTGGTGGAAGCGCGCAAGCTTGTCCGGCAGTGGCGAGGCGACGTGGGTATGCACGGCGCAGCCCACGGCGCAGGCTTCGCTGAGCATGTTGACCGAGTCGGGCGTGACCACCAACCGGTCGGCCCAGCCCAGCACGCCGGGGTAGGGATTGCGGCCGTCGTCCGGGCCGCTCCATACCAGGCCTGGCACATCGGCCAGCGCGTCGCGGAAGATCGCCAGCGCTTCCGCCGGGGTGCGCCGCGAGGCCAGAACCAGCAGGCTGCCGCCTTCGCGCCCGCGGCGGGCGAGCAGGCGTGTGGCGAGCTCGCGCGCATAGCCCCCATCCAGCGCGAGCGGCTTGCGTGGGCCGCCCAGCAGCACGCCCACGCGGGGTTGTGGCAGGGTGCCGAAGCCGGGACAGGCATCGCGACCGTCGGCCAGCCAGGGCTCGTCCACCGGGTTCAGCGAGCCCAGCGGGGTGAGCACGTTGGATCCGCCGAGCTGGTCGTGGATCGGTGCGATCACCGCGTCCCAGTGCACCGGTGCGATGCGCGGGTCGAGGATCTGCACGGTGCGGCTTTGGCCGGTCGAGAGGCGTCGCAGCATGCGCGTGAACAAGGCCGCGGCACGCCCGCAGCTGATCGCCAGTTGCGGCCATGGCGGCGCGAACTGCGCGCGCTGTTCCCCCGGCAACGCCGCTGCGCCGCCCAGCGCGAAGCGCGGCGCCAGCCACGACCACGGCGCGTGCGGCTCCAGCTGCAGATGGCGTACCGGCAGGCCCATCAGCCCAGCCAGCGCCAGCGCCTGGCGCTGGTTGCCCGCGGCGGCATCGGTGATGACCCAGCATTCGCTTCTCAACGACGACATGCGGCGATTGTTTCCTCTCCGTGCACGGTGCGTTGCGCACCTTCGTGTTTATCGCACCACGGCTTGACCATACACTGCTGCAGCATAACGGCGAGCGGTCGGCCTGACGCCGACGCTTTCACCCTCACCACCCTCGCGGAGAACTTCCATGCGCATGTTTCGTTGCCTCCTGATCGCGGGCCTGTTCGGCGCCGCGGTGACCGCTCAGGCCAATCCAGTCACCTACAAGATGGACCCAAACCACACCATGGTGCTGTTCAGCTGGAACCACTTCGGCTACTCCAATCCCACCGCCGATCTCGGCCTCGGCGAAGGTACGCTGGTGTTCGATCAGCAGAACCCGGCTAAGTCCTCGGTGGACGTGACCCTGCCGCTGAGCAAGCTCGATACCCACGTGCCGGCGCTGGACAAGCATCTGAAGGACGCCGATTTCTTCGACGCCGCCAAGTACCCGACGGTGACCTTCAAGAGCACCAAAGTGGTGCCGGTGGACGCCACCCATTTCAAGGTGACCGGCAACCTCACGGTGCATGGCGTGACCAAGCCGGTCACTCTGGACGCCACGCTGAACAAGATTGGCCCGCACCCGATGAACAAGACACAGGCGATCGGCTTCGACGCCACCGCGACGCTCAAGCGTTCGGACTTCGGTGTTGCTGCCTACGTGCCGATGGTGAGCGACCAGATCAAGGTGCGTATCACCACCGAGGCCGACGTGCCGAAGCACTGAACCCTGCGGAAAGACACAAGGCCCGCGCCGGCGACGGCGCGGGCTTTTTCTTGGCCGCGATCGGGAGCGGGCTGCGGCTGCTGCGGGCATGCTGCCGGACAGGGGCGCACGGTCGGTCTTGCTGCCGGCGCAAAGCGGCCTGTTACCATGCCCGGCCTCGCATCCCGTTCGGAGTCACCCCCATGCCAGCCACTGCCGCGCCCGTCACGCCTGTCCCGGCGAATGCCGAAAATCGTTACGAAGTGACGCGCAACGACCTGCCCTTGTCCTGCCCGATGCCGGGCATGGCGCTCTGGAACGCGC
>DAIDKO010000024.1 GCA_027450005.1 Rhodanobacter sp.
TGGACGAGCTGTCCGCCGTGGCACAGTGGCTGGCCAAGCGCGAGCTGGCAGCGGCGAACAAGCACAAGTGACCGGCTGACCGGGGCCACGGCGGGCGTTCACGTCCGCTGCGGTTTACCGCGAGTACCGTACACAGCCCCATGGAACGCGCCGCGCCCCTCCATCCCGAACGCCGCCTGCGCCTGCTGAGCTGCAACATCCTCGCCGGCGCCAGCGTGCAGCGTTACCGCGAATACGTCACGCGCAGCCTCACCGCCGTCTTGCCGGGCCGCCGCAAGATCGACAACCTCGACCGCCTCGCCGCCCTGCTTCCGCAATTCGACGTGATCGGCCTGCAGGAAGCCGACGCCGGCAGCCTGCGCTCCGGCTTCCTCAATCAGACACGCTACCTCGCCGAGGCCGCCGGCATGCCGTACTGGAGCCACCAGCCGAACCGCCCGGTGGCCGGCTTGTCGCACACCGCCAACGGGCTGATCAGCCGCATCGAGCCCAGCACGGTGCTGGACTACCCACTGCCCGGCCGCGGGCGCGGCGCACTGCTGGTGCGCTTCGGCAGTGGCGAGCACGCGCTGAGCGTGGTCATCGCCCATCTCTCGCTGGGCGCCACCACGCGGGCGCGGCAGCTGGGCTTCATCGCCGAGATCCTGGAGGACCACCCGCACGCCGTGCTGATGGGCGACCTCAACACCGACATCAACAGCCCCGAGATGCGCCAGCTGTTCGCGCGCTCACGGCTGCAGGCGCCTGCGCTGGCTACTCCCACCTTCCCGAGCTGGCGGCCGCGGCGGGCGCTGGACCACATCCTCGCCTCGCCCACGGTGGCGCTGGAGAAGGTGTGGACGCTGCCGCAGGCGTTCTCCGATCATCTCGCGCTGGCGGCGGAAATCCGCCTGCCCCCGCACTACGGAGAACAGTGATGGGAATCCGCTTGGGCACGCTGCTGCCATGGCTGCTGCTCGCGCTGGTCGGCGCGGGCGCGGCCTGGCTGCGCCTCGGGATGATCGAGCCACACGCGGTGGCGAACCTTTGCATGGCCGCACAAGTGCCTGCGTGGTGCGCGCTGCGGCAAGCGCTGGTGCTGGGCTTCCTGCACGAGGTGTACGGCATCGCCGCGCTCATCGCCGCCGCGCTGGCGCTGCTTCGGCGCTCGCGCATGCTGGCCTGGCTGGCCGCCGCCCTGGGTGCGTTCGCCTTGCAGTTCTTCAACTACGAACCGGGCGCGCTGGCGCTGCTGGCCGGCTGCCTGCGCCTCGTGCATCTGCAGGGCGCGGGCAACGCGGGTGCGACGGTCACACCCGTCCGGTCACCGGGATCAGCGCGCCAGTAATCGCGCTGGCCGCGTCGGACAGCAGGAACACGATCACCTCAGCCAGTTGCTCCGGCTTCACCCAGCGGTCGAAATCCGCATCGGGCATGTCGGCGCGGTTCGGCGGGGTGTCGATGATGCTGGGCAGCAGCGCGTTGACGGTGATGCCTCGCGGCTTGAGCTCCTCGGCCAGCGACTCGGTGAGGCGCATCACGCCCGCCTTGGACGCGGTGTAGGCGCCCACGCCCGCGCCGGCCTTCAGCGCCGAGTTCGCGCCGATGTTGACGATGCGCCCGCGACCGTCGGGCAGATGCTGCAATGCCGCCATGCTGGCAGCCACCACGGTGCGCAGGTTGATGCGGTAGAGCAGGTCCCAGGTATCGAGATCGCCGTTGGCCAGCGTTTCCCAGCGGAACGCCCCGGCGATGTTGACCAGCGCATCCACCCCGCCCAGCGCTTCGGCGGCGGCGTCGATGGCGCGCTTCGCCTCCTTGGCGTCGGCCAGATCCACGCCGCCGAAGCCATGCGCCGCCGCCAGGGTTGCCGGCACCGACACTCGGTCGATCGCCGCCACTTGCGCGCCCGCGCTGAGCGCGGCCTGTACCACCGCCGCACCCAGCGTGCCGAAGGCACCGGTCACCACGATGCGTTGTTTTTCGAGGCGCATGTCCATCACTCCTTATCAGCGGGATTCGTCGAGCATAACCGGCGCAACGCGCGCACGTCGCCATGCGGCCAGCACCGCCGCGGCGATCGCCACGTTGAGCGCCAGCCACAACCAGGTTGCCGGGTTTTCGCCCAGCTCCAGCGCCACCACCGCGCCTCCCAGCACGGGCAGCCAAGAGGCAAGGAATAGCTCTTCGCGCGAAGGCATGCGCCGCCGCTGGTCCAGCCACGCGGTCAGCGCATAGCCGGCGCAGGGCAAGGCGAACAGCCCCAGCGGAAAATCGCGGTAGCGGCCGTCGAATACCAGCAGCAGGCCGTACAGCGCCAGCAAGAACAGCCAAGCGCTGCGCAGCCGTCCCGCCGGCGCGGGCTTGAACGGCGCGCCGGCCAGCCGTCCCGCCAGCCAACTCGCCAGCCGCACCGCGGTGAACAGCGCGGCCAGGCAGGCGGCGATCGAAATCGACCATTCCCAAGCATCGCGACAGGCGTAGACCATCTGCCGCACTTGCCACGCCAGCGCGGTGCCGCTGGCGAAACCGGCCAGCCCCAGCGCCAGCCAGCCGCGCCCGCGCTGCCAGCGCCGACGGCGCAGTCCCGCCGGCACGAACAAGCCGGCGCCGAGCGCACCAGCCAGCCAGCCCAGCCACCAGCGCGGGATTTCGACCACCGGCCCCTGCATCGGGAACTTGGGTCGCGCGTGCACGTCGAAGATGCCCCAGTAGCCGCCCACCGTGCCCTCCTGCGCGCGCTTCCACGGCTGGTTGAAGGCTTCGATCACGTTGTACGGCATGTGCACGCTGGCGGCATAACGCAGGAACTCGCGCAGGTAGCGTGCCTCGTTCACCACGCTGGCACTGGCACCGCGGCGCGGCCGACCCTCGCTGGGCCAGCCGGTCTCGCCGATCATCACGCGCTTGCCGGGGAACGCCCGTGTCACCCGCGCGTAGACGTTCTCCACATGCTGCACCGCGCGCTCCGGCGGTACCGGCCGGTCCTCCCAGTAAGGCAGGATGTGGATGGTGATGTAGTCCACCGCAGCGGCCAGCTTCGGATGGCGCAGCCAGAACTCCCACACGTCGGCGTAACTCACCGGGATCGATGGCGGCAACGCCGCGCGCACCTCGCGGATGTAGCCGGCCAGCTCAGCTTCGGTCAGCTCGCCGCGCAGCAGCACCTCGTTGCCCACGATCACGCCGCGCAGCACCTGCGGGTACTTGCGCGCAGTGGCGATGCCCAGCGCCACCTGCCGCGCGTTCGCCCTGGCGTCGCCGTCCAGCCAGATCCCCATCAGCACCTGCATGTGGTGGCGCGCGGCGATCTCCGGCACCGCCGACAGCCCCTGCCCCTGCGAGTACGTCCGCACGCAGTCGAAACGCTGGGACAACGCGCTCAGGTCGGCGTCGATGCGTTGCGGGCTCACGAACGCGTTAGGGTCGAGCGGCGTTTCGCCCGGCTTGCGGAACGGCGCATAGGACACGCAGGCAATGCGCGCCGAAGGCGCATCGGGCAGTTGCACCGGCCGGCCGGCCGCCCACCACCAGGCCGCACCCGCCAGCGCGAGCAGTGCAAGCGTCAGCCAGGCGACGAGGCGACGTCCGCGGGACGAGGGCGAAAACGACATGCGGGCCTGCAACGGGCGGGAGCGAAGTGCGCCAGATTATCAGGCGAGCATGCCGCTCCGACGGCTGCGTGCGAAGGCGTATTCAGGCGCGTCCGCTACAATCCGGTGCGGGAGGGTCAGTCAGGAGTTTCGATGTTCGCAAAGGCCAGGTTCCGGCGCCATTCCCTCACCGTGCTGCTCGCAGCCTGCAGTCTGTTCCTGGCGCTCGGCACACACGCGGACAGCGCCGCCATCGACGCCCAACGCGCCGCGTTCAGGCAGGCCTGGGCGGCCGCCTTGCAAGGCGGCGACGGCTGGCGCGCATGGGATGCGCAGCTGCGCGACTATCCGCTTTATCCCTACCTGCCCGCCGCCGCGCTGGAACACGACATCCGGCAGGTCGACCTGCCCACGGTGCAGGCCTACCTCGCGCAGTATCCCGGCCTGATCCCCGCGCAGGACCTGCGCCGCGATTTCCTGCTGGAGCTCGCGCGGCGGCAGGACTGGAACGGCTTCCTCGCGCTCTACCGGCCCGGCACGAACCTCACCCTCGCCTGCGATGCCGTGCAGGCGCGCATGGCCAGCGACGCGAAGCTCGATTTCGAGCGCGACCTCGCGCCGCTGTGGGCCAAGCCGGAGTTGCCCAGGGCCTGCGATCCCGTGCTGCAGGCAGCACGCGAACAGGGCCTGCTGACCACGCCGCGCCTGTGGTCGCGCATCATGCGCGCCGCCGAGGCTGGCCGCGAAGGCACCATCACCGCGCTGGCCAAATGGTTGCCCGCATCGCAAAACCCGCAAGCGCAGTGGCTGGCGCAGGCGCTGCGCGATCCGCAGTCGGCACTGCTCGCCGCGCGCGACTGGCCTGATACCGCGCGGGCGCGCGTTGCCGTCATGCTGGCGCTGCAGCGACGCGCCCGACGCGATACCGACAGCGCCGACGCGGCATGGCAACGCTTGCGCGGGCGATTCCGCTTCAGCATCGACCAGCGTGAGGCGATCGAACGCACGTTGGCGATCTTCCATGCCGCCGACTATGACCCGGACGCGCAGCAGCAGTTGCTTGCCCTGCCCGCATCCGCGCAGACCGCCACCACCCGCGAGTGGCGCGTGCGGGTCGCGCTGGCAGCGCAGGACTGGCCGGCCGTGCTGGCCGGCATCGCGGCGATGCCGGCGGACCAACAGCAGCAGCAGGAGTGGCGCTGGTTCCGCGCCCGTGCCCTGGCGGCCACCGGCCATGCCGTGCAGGCACAGGACCTTTACACCGATCTCGCCCGGCAGACCACTTTCTTTGGCTACCTTGCCGCCGACCAAGTCGGTCAGCCCTATGCGATCTGCCCGCGCGCGCCGATCGACGACCCGCGGCAGGAACAGGCCCTGCTGGCGCAGCCCGGCCTGCAACGCGCCTTCGAACTGTTCGCGGTAGGGCTGCAGCCGCTGGCGCGGCGCGAGTGGGCGCGTGCACTCGACGGCGCCGACGACCGCACCCAGGTGCTGGCAGTGGAGCTCGCCCACGCCCGCGGCTGGTACGACCGTGCCGCGTTCACGCTCAACCACGGCGAGCTGATGCACTACTACACGCTGCGCCTGCCGCTCGACAGGCAGGTCGACCTGGTCGAAAAGGCGAAGCAATCGGGCATCGATCCGGCTTGGGCCTATGGCATCCTGCGCTCCGAGAGCGCATGGATGAGCGACGCCCGCTCCGGCGCCGACGCGCGCGGCCTGATGCAGCTGGTGCCGGCCACCGCCGCGCGGGTGGCCAGGCACAACGGCCTGCCGTGGGAAGGCGGCGACAGCCTTTACGATCCCGCGACCAATGTCGCGCTGGGTACGCGCTACCTCGCGCAACTGGCCGAACGGTTCAACGGGGCGCCCTGGCTGGCCAGCGCCGCCTACAACGCCGGGCCCAACCGCGTGGACCAATGGCTGGACGCCCGCGGCACACTCCCGCCCGATCTGTTCATCGCCACCATTCCGTTCAAGGAAACCCGCGAATACGTGGCGCGCGTGATGGACTACAGCGTGATGTACGACTGGCGCCTGCACGGCAGGGTGCTGCCCGTCTCCGACCGCCTCACGCCGATCGGCCAGAGCTACACGCTGCCGAACGGCATGACGCCGCGCAAGGCGGTTGACTGTCCGGCAGTGGCCACGCCGGTGGCGAGCGCAAGTTCGGCCCGGGCGCCGGCCGCAACGGCACTCGTGGCGAGCAAGCCCGGCCCGTGAGCATGGCGCGGATGGCCTAGTCACTCCGCATGCCCGCGGCTGCGGGGAGCGCGACGTCGGACGGGAGGCCCGCCTGCCCCGCCATGCCACAATCCCCCCATGCGTATCTATCTTGTCGGCGGCGCGGTCCGCGACCAGTTGCTGGGAAGGCCGGAGGGCGACCGCGACCATGTAGTGACGGGCGCGTGTCCGGACGACCTGCTGGCACTGGGCTACAAGCCGGTGGGCAAGGACTTCCCTGTGTTCCTGCATCCACGCAGCGGCGAGGAATACGCGCTGGCACGCACCGAGCGCAAGCACGGGCGCGGCTACCACGGCTTCCTGTTCCAGGCCGACCCGTCGGTGACGCTGGAACAGGACCTGGCCCGGCGCGACCTCACCATCAACGCGATCGCGCAGGACGAGCACGGCACCCTGATCGACCCCTACGGCGGCGCGCGCGACATCCAGGCGCGCATGCTGCGCCACGTCTCGCCGGCCTTCGCGGAAGACCCCGTGCGCCTGCTGCGCGTGGCGCGCTTCGCCGCACGCTTCGCGCCGCTGGGCTTCAGCGTGGCGGACGAGACGATGGCCTTGCTGCGGCAGATGGTGACCGAGGGCGAGGTGGACCACCTGGTGCCCGAGCGGGTGTGGGCGGAGACGCGCAAGGCGCTGGCCGAGCCGCAGCCGTCGGCCTTCCTGCGCGTGCTGCGCGAGGCGGGCGCACTGCGCGTGCTGTTCCCCGAGCTCGACGCACTGTACGGCGTGCCGCAGCGCGCGGAGTTCCACCCGGAGATCGACACCGGCGTGCACCTGGAGATGGTGTTGGACGCGGCGGCGGCGATCGCCCCGGGCGATGACCTGGTCGGCTTCTGCGCGCTCACCCACGACCTCGGCAAGGCACTCACGCCGCTCGACGAGCTGCCACGCCACGTGATGCACGAGCAGCGCGGCGTGGCACCGCTGCGCGCCCTGGCGGCGCGATTGAAGGTGCCCACCGAGCACGCCGCGCTGGCCGAACTGGTCTGCCGCGAACACCTCAACGCGCACCGCGCGCTGGAACTGAAGCCAGCCACCGTGCTGAAACTGCTCGCCGCGCTGGACGCGCTGCGCCGGCCGGAGCGGCTGGAGACCTTCCTCGCCGCCTGCCTCGCCGACAAGCGCGGCCGGCTGGGCCACGAGCACGACGACTATCCGCCTGCCGCCTACCTGCGTCAGGCCCGCGCCGCCGCCGCCGCGGTGACCGCCGCGTCCTTCGTGGCGCAAGGGCTGGCGGGGCCGGCGATCGGCGCGGCGATGGGGCGGGCGCGCGTTGCGGCGATCGCGCAACTGAAAGCCTGAGAGCGCCGCGACTCGCGCTCATTTATACTGGAACAGCGCCAGCTCCGGACAGTGCAGGCCGTAGCCCTGCAGCGCGTTGACGCCGACCTCGGCCAGCGCCTGCACGGTGGCGTCGTCGGTGACCCACTCGGCCACCACCCTGAGGCCGAGCTGGTGGGCGATGTCGGTGACGGCGCGCACCATCAGCCGGCTCACCGGATCGGTGAGCATGTCGCGCACGAAGCTGCCGTCGATCTTGATCGCATCCAGCGGCAGGTTTTTCAGATAGGTGAACGAGGACATGCCGGCGCCGAAGTCATCCAGCGCGATGCTGCAGCCGACGGCGCGCAGCCGCTCCATGAAGCGCACCACCGCGGCAAGGTTGCGCACCGCCACGGTCTCGGTGATCTCGAAGCACACGCGCGCCGGGTCCACCTGGTAGAAGCGCAGCCAGTCGACGATCTGCTCGGCCGGCTCGGGGTCTTCGATGCTGGCGCCGGAGAGGTTGATCGAAACCGTGCGCAAGCGCGCGCCGGCCGGATGCAGCCGGTCGAAATGGGCCAACGCGCTCTGCACCACCCAGCGGTCGATGCTGGGCATCAGGCCGTAACGCTCGGCCGCGGGCAGGAACACGCCGGGCGGCAGCAAGGTGCCATCTTCGTCGCGGTAACGCAGCAACAGCTCGATGCTGGGTGCATCGCCTGCCGCTGCGCCCACGGCATGGATCTCCTGGTAGGCGAGCAGCAGCAAACCCTCGTCCACCGCCCACTGCAGGCGCTGCGCCCATTCCATTTCGCCGTGGCGGCGCTGCGTCTCGTCGTCGCGCTCGGAATGGAAGTGGACGCGGTTGCGGCCGCGCTCCTTGGCCAGGTAGCAGGCGGCGTCGGCCTGCGCCATCAGGTCCTTGGCCTGCACCCCGGCATGGTCGACCAGCACGCCGCCCACGCTGGCGCTGATCAGGTAGCTGCGCTGCTCCCAGGTGAACACGTAGCCGTCGATGCTGCGGCGCAGGCGCTCGGCCAGCTGTTCGGCGGTGGCCTGGTCCGTCACGTCGAAGGCCAATATGCCGAATTCGTCGCCGCCCAGCCGCGCCAGCACGTCGGCCTCGCGCAGCTGGCGGCGCATCACCACCGCCAGCTGCACCAGCAGCTGGTCGCCGGCGAGATGGCCGGAGGTGTCGTTGATGAGCTTGAACTGGTCCAGGTCAAGGTACAGCAGCGCCACCGGCGTATCCGGCCCGACGCGGGCCAGCGCATCATGCAGGCGCTGCTCGAACTCCTGGCGGTTGTACAGCCCGGTGAGCGCATCGTGGCTGGCCTGGTGGCTCAGCCGTTCGGTCAGCCGGCGTTGCTCGCTGATGTCGGCAGCCACCATCAGCAGCTTGTCGTTGCCGTTCATGACCACGTGCGAGATCGCCACGCTGGCCCAGAACGACGCGCCCGCCTGGTCGCGCAGGCAGGCCTCGGCCTGGCCGTCGGCGCCTGCGTTGGCGAGTCGCCCCGCCGCTTGCGGATCCTCGAACAACCCGGCCAGCAGACGCTCGGTCACCGCGGCGCCGAAGCGTACACGCGCGGCGTGGTTGGCGTAGATGATGCGACCGTCCTCGGCACGCGCCAGCAATACCAGCGCAGGCAGGCGCTCGTTGAGCGCGCGGAAGCGCTCCTCGCTCTCGCGGTAGCGACGGCTCATGCTCCAACCCAGCTCCAGCGCGCGATGGCGCGCGCTGACGATGGAGTACACCAGCAAGGCCAGCAGCACGCTGGCCATCGCTCCGGTCAGCAGGGTGGCCCAATGCCAGACGCTGCCCGCCAGATTCAGCGGGTACATCGTCACGTCCCAGCGGCGACCGCCGAGCAGCAAGGTGCGGTCGTAGCGATAACCGGACGGCGCGGGCAGCGCCCGGCCCGGCGCGGAGTCGTACAGCAGTTGCGGCGCGGCGCCGGTAACGTCGCGTACACGCAGGCGCAGCGTGCGGGTGAGCCCGGCCGGCAGGGCGCGGTCGATCAGCGTGCCCAGACGAAAGGAAGCCGATGCCGACCCCAGTTCGCGCGCGCGCCGCTCCGCCTCCGTTTGCGGGATGCCGCCGGGCCCGAAAATCGGCAGCGACAGCACCGCGCCGACACCGCCGCCCCGGCCATGGCTGGGCTGCACCAGCCGGAACGGCGCCGACATCACGACCTGGTCGCTGTCGCGCGCCTGCAGCAGGCCGGCGAGGTTGGCCTTCTGGGTCGCCTTGTCCAGCCCGATCAGCGCCTCGTTCCGGGCCAGCGGCTGGGCCAGGCGGACGATGTAATGCACGCCGTCGGCGCGCTGCAGTTTCTGTGCGTAGGCCAGTGCCAGCAGCGCCGGAAAGTTCTGCCGCGGGCGCATGTTGCGGTAGAAATCCGCGAACTCGCGCGGCTCCACCGACTGCGAGGCGAGGTACAGCGACTGCGTGGCACGCATCAGGGTTTCCAGCATCTGCAGCTGGTTCTGCAGGCCCGCATAGACCTTGTTGGCCAGTTCGTCGCGCTCCGACCATTGCTCCGCCTGCGCCCACCGCCACTGCTGGTGCTGTACCAGCAGCGACAGGCCGAGGCCGAGCAGCAACGCCAAGGCACTCCACAGGCGCGCCAGCGCGCGCCAGTGCGGCGACGGCCGTCGCTTCAATGCCGCATCGTCGGCATCCTCGACGGGCAGCGCGTCCGCGTTGTGGTCGTTCTCCTGCGTGGACGTGGACAAAGTCTCGACTCCTGCCGCCGCCTGCTCTGTCGCGGCCCCGGATACTAGCGTCGTTCGCGCGGTTTGGCCCGGTGCGTGGGGGTGGCCGTCCACGGATCTTCGGGCCACGGATGCCTCGGGTAGCGCCCCTTCAGCTCCTTCCTCACCTCGGGGTAGGTGCGCTCCCAGAAGCTGCGCAAATCCTGCGTGACCTGTATCGGCCGTCCCGCGGGCGACTGTAGATGCAGGGTCACCGGCACGCGGCCACCGCCGACGCGCGGCGTGTCGGCGAGGCCGAACAGTTCCTGCAGCTTCACCGCCAGCACCGGCGGGGCGTCCGGCGCGTATTCCAGGCGGCGCGTCTGGCCGCTGGGCACCGTGAGTGCGTCCGGCGCCTGCAGATCCAGCGCCTGGCGCTGCACGTGGTCGAGCATCGACCACAGCGCCTGCGACAACTCCTCGGCCGCCAGTGCATCGAGCCGGCGCTTGCCGCTGAGGTAGGGCGCGAGCCAGTCGTCCAGCGTGGCGAGCAGCCTGGCGTCGGACACGTCGGGCAGGCCCAGCTCGGGCATCCACGTGCGCAGGGCCTGCACACGCAGGCGCAGGCGCTGCGCGTGCTCGCTCCACGGCAAGGCAGCCAGCCCCTTGCTGCGAACCGCCGCCAGCAGCGCGGGCAACGCGTCCTCCGGCTGCACCGGCACGCTGCGGCGCTCCAGCACGATGGCGGCGTAGCGGTATTCCTCGAACGCTTCCACGGCATCGCGCGCATCGTTCCAGCGCAGCGTGCGCTCGCGCACGAACTGTTGCGGGTAGTCGCGCTCCAGCGTACGCGGGTCGAACGGCGCGGCGGCGAGGATCAGGCTGTCGCGCGCCTCGAAGCGCAGGTCCAGCGCCACCAGCCACGGCTCGCCCAGCAGTGCGGTGTTGTTGTCGTGCAGGCGCGCGCCACGGCCGTTGGCCAGCGTGTAGCGCAGCGGGTTCGCCTCCTCGCGGCGCGCGATGCGGTCGGGGAAGGCGTGCAGCAGCAGGTCGCCCACCGCGTGGCTGTCCGGCGTGCCGCTGGCGGCACTGCGCACGTCCAGGCGGCGGCGCCAGCCCTTCGAGGCCTGCTCGATCGCCGCCAGCGCGCCGGCATCGGCACCGTGGCTGCGGCGGTCGCGCCAGGCATGCAGCGCGGCCAGGCGCACGCGGAAATCGTCGCTGCGCCCCTGCTCGCCGCGCAACGGCGAGCGCGCCTCCATCAACGCCAGCAGGTCGGCTACCAGCGCACGCAGGTTTTCCGGCGCGCGCAGCGCGGCCGCGCCGAGCCGCGGCGTGGCGCCCAGCGCCAGCATGCGCCGGCCCAGCGCGGCGATGCGACCATCGCGATCCAGCGCGCCGAGCTGCGCGAGCAGCTCGCGCGCCTGCGCCAGCGCGCCGGGTGGCGGCGCGTCCAGCCAGGGCAGCGCGTCGCTCCCCCAGGCGGCGAGCTCCAGTGCGAGACCGGACAGCTCTGCCTGCGCGATCTCGGCCGTGCGCGCGGGATCGAGCCGCTTGCTCTGCGGCCACAACCGATAGGCCGTGCCCTCGGCCACGCGCCCGGCGCGGCCTGCGCGCTGGTCGGCCGAGGCCTGCGAGATCGCCACCGTCTCCAGCCGCGTGAAGCCGGAATTCGGATCGAAGCGCGGCTCGCGCGCGAGACCGGCGTCGATCACCGCGCGGATGCCCGGCAGGGTGACGCTGGATTCGGCCACGTTGGTCGCCAGCACGATGCGGCGCGTGCCTGGCTCCGCGGGCGACAGCGCCCACTGCTGTTCGGCCAGCGACAGCTCGCCGTGCAGCGGCACGACTTCGAGATTTTCTTCCCGCTCACGGCGGGAAAGGGTTTCTTCCAGCACCGCCTGTACCCGCGCGATCTCGCGCCGTCCCGGCAGGAAGGCCAGCACGTCGCCGTCGTTCTCGGCCAGCGCCTGCCTCGCCACGCGGGCCAGGTGGTGTTCCACGCTTTCCTGCGTGCGCGCCGGCGGGTGTTCGATACGCACCGGGAAGCTGCGGCCGGGGCTGCTGATCCGCGGCGCATCCAGCCAGCGCGCGATGCGCTCGCCGTCCAGCGTGGCGGACATCACCACCAGGCGCAGCTCCGGCCGCAACGTGGCCTGCACGTCCAGCGCCAGTGCCGCGCCGAGGTCGCCGGCGAGATGGCGCTCGTGGAATTCGTCGAACAGGATCGCACCGATGCCGGCCAGCTCGGGATCGTCCTGGATCAGCCGGGTGAGGATGCCCTCGGTGACCACCTCGATACGCGTGCCCGCCCCGACCTTCGATTCGAAGCGGATGCGGTAGCCCACCGTCTGGCCCACCTCCTCGCCCAGCTGCCGCGCCATGAATTGCGCGGCGGCGCGTGCGGCGATGCGGCGCGGCTCCAGCAGCACGATCTTGCCGTCGCCCAGCCACGGTGCCTCAAGCAGGGCCAGCGGCACCTGGGTGGTCTTGCCCGCACCGGGCGGTGCCTCCAGCACCAGCCGCGGCGTCGCGGCGAGCGACGCGCGGATGTCGGGCAGCAGCGGAGTGATCGGAAAGGTCGGTGCGGCGGAACTCATGGCGCGCCGATGATACCGGCTGCCATGGGCCCGCCCGCTTCAGTGCTGCAGCGGTACCGTCTGTGTCGTCGCCGCACCCGCCGCCTTCGCCGCCCGCTCCGCCTGCAGCGGCTTCAGCGACTCGAACTCGCGCTGGTAGTCGTCGGTGATCTGGCGCGCCTCCTCGCTGTTGCGGATCACCCGCGGCGTGATCAGCACGATCAGCTCGGTGCGGTTGCGGTTGCGACTGGTGGTGCCGAACAGGCGGCCGAGGAACGGGATGCGATTGAGGCCCGGGATGCCGGTGTCGGAGGTTCCCTCGTCCTGCTGGATCAGGCCGCCCAGCAGCACCGTCTGGCCGCTCTGCACCGCCACCTCGGTCTGCATGCTGCGGTCCGAGATGGTGTAGTTGCCGTTGGCATCCTTGGTGGTGGGGTTGCTCACCTCCTGGCTGACGTCGAGGTAGACCAGGCCGCCCGGGTTCACCCGCGGAACCACGTTGAGGATCACGCCGGTGTTGAGGTATTGCACCTCGCCCAGGGTGCCGATGGCGCTGCTGCCGGTACCGAGGCCCGGAGTGATGTAGCTCTGGTTGACCGGCACCTTGTTGCCCACCTGGATGCTGGCCGGCTGGTTGTTCATCACCACCAGCGAGGGCGCGGAGAGCGTCTTCGTGTTGCCGCTGGTTTCCATCGCCCGCACGGCCGCCTGGAACTTGCCGTTGCTGCTGAGGAAGGAATAGAAGAACGGCTCGCCGTGGTACTGGTTGCCGCCCGAACCCAGCGCGATCTGCCGGTGCGCGCCCGGATAGGCGCTGGTCGCGCCGATCACGTTGCCGTTGGCGTCGTAGCTCGGCGTGCTGTTGGCGAGACCCTGCAGGTACCACTGCACGCCGAACTGGAACTGGCCGGTGAGGTTCACCTCGAGGATGCGCGTCTCGATCTGCACCTGCAGCGGGATGGTATCCAGCCGCTTGATCGCCGCCTTGATCTCGGCCCACTGCGAAGGCCGCGCACGCACCAGCAGCTGGTTGTTCGCATCCACCGAGCCGATGCGGATGCTGCCGTCCTGCGAGACGTACTGGTGGTCCTGGCTGACGGCGTTGGCGGTACCGCCGTAGCCAGCAGGCGCCGCCGCGCCGCCGGACAGGCCGCCCAGCCGGTTGCCCAGACCGCCGCCCAGGCCGGTGCCGCCGCTATTGCCGCCCAGCCCGCCGACACCACTGCCCAGGCCGCCCAACCCGCCGCCGGCAGCAGTGTTGCTGCTGCCGAAGCTGCCCGCCGTGCTGCCCATGCCGCTGGCCGAACCGCGCGCGTTGTTGGTGGTACCCAGCGTGCCCGCGCTGAGTCCGGGGCCGACCTCGCCGCCGCCGGAGCCCGAATCGCCGCTGCCGCCGGCGTAGATCTGCGCCAGGTATTTGGCGAGGTCGGAAGCCTTGATGTTGCGCACGTCGTACACGTAGAGCTGCGGCTGGTTGCCGCCGCCCTGGTCGATGCGGGCGATCCAGTTGCCCACCTCATCGACGTAGTTCGGCTGCGTACTGATCACCACCAGCGCGTTGGTGCGCTTGATCGGGATGAAGCGCAGCATGCCGGCCAGCGGGGTGTCGCCCTTGGGACCGAACATCTCGTCGAGCTTGGGCATCAACTGCTCGACGTCGGCGTGCTGCAGGCTGAACACGCCTACCGACATGCCGCGCAGCCAGTCCACGTCGAAGGTGCTGACGGTGCGCTGGTAGTTGGCCAGCTCGTCCGGCGTGCCGGCCATCACGATCACGTTGCGCGCGGAATCGACCAGCAGCACCGCGTCGGGCCGCGCGAACGGCTTGATCAGCTTCTGCATCTCGGCCGCGGCGATGTAGTGCAGCGGGAACAGCCGCGCCTGCAGGCCGCCCGCCGGCGCCGCGGCGCCGAGGCTGGGCACCAGGTTGCCGCCCACCGCGTCCTTGGCCGGCAGCACCACGTAGCTGCCGTTGCGCTCGACCAGGGCGTTGTTGGTCCACGACAGCAGGGTCTCCAGGATCGGCAGGGCCTGGCTGGCGTCCACCGGCTCGGAGGTGGAGAAGGAGATGTTGCCCTGCACGCCGGGCACGATGGTGTAGATCTTCTTCAGCAGGTCGCCCAGGATCGCCTTCACCACCGCCTGCACCGGCTGGTTCTCGAAGTTGAAGGTCACGCCGTTGGCGCCGGCCGGCGCCGGGCGCGGCGTCGCCAGCCCGGTGGCGTGCACGAACTGGCCGCTGCCGCGGCTCACCTGCGGCAGTGCGGCGACGCGGGTGGTGGTGGTGCGGTCGTTGTTGAGCGGCAACGGTGCCGGCACCGGTGCGTGCGTGCCGGCCATCGCCTCGCGTTGCAGGGAGACGTCGTCCGGCTGCGGCGGCATGCTGGCACAACCGGACAGGACGACCAGTACGGCGAAGGCGGCCATGCGCGGCAGGCCGTATCGAAGGCGGGCGGATGTTCGCGAACGCGCGAAGGCGGACAGGCGGGACATGGATCAGTGGACTCCTTCGTGGTTCGCGGCCTAGCTGGCGGCGCGGCGTTGCAGGATCGCGGCCTTGAGTTTGCGCAGGCGATCGAGTTGCTGCGGACTGTATTTCGGCGGCGCGAGCGGGGGCGGCCCGCTCCGGGACATCGATTCCACCCGCTGCACGCTGTCGGCACCGGGGGCAGCGCTGCCCTGTGGCGATGGGGACGGCATCGCAGCAGGCAGCGGCCCCGCCTTGGCGGCGTCGATCGGCACGCCGACAGGCAGCTTCAATTCCGTGCGGCCCTGCGACGAATCGATGATCACCGAACGCGGCTTCACCTCGACCAGGCTCAGGCTGCCGTCGGGCAGCGACTGCCCCTCGCGCAGGCGCAGCTCCTTGTTGCCGCTCTTGTCGTGCAGCAGCGCCATGTGCAGGTGCGGGGTGAGGATGATGCCGGTCAGCGAGAGGTCGCCGATGCTGCTGCCGCCGTTGGCGGCATGCGCCTCGGGCTTGCGGTCGGGGCTGAACAGCGACTGCTGCCATACCGGCGCGAACTCCGCCAGCGGCAGCGGCGTCGGCAGGCCCGCTGGCCGGCCGGCCGGTCGCGGCAGGGCCGCGGCGCGCGGCGCGTTCCAGCGCACGCCGCGGCCGACACCTGCCAGCAGCGCCAGCCACAGCATGCCCAGCAACAGCGCGAGAATGACCAGAACCGGGGTCAGCCGGCGTTGGCTGGCGGCGTTCATGGCATCGCTCCCGCTGCGTCCGCGGCATCGCCGGCGGCAGGTGCCGATGCCGCCGGCGCGGGATTGGCGGGACGCAGGTAGCCCGACAGTGCGAACTGCACCTCCAGCGACGGCCGGTTTTGCTGCCGGGCCGCCACCGGGTTGCGGTAGATGTTGAGGCTGTCCACGAACAGGTACGGCGTGCCCTGCTCCAGCGACTGCAGCACGCCTACCAGCGGCTGGATGTCGCAGCTAAGGTTGATGCTCACCGCCGCCTTGCGGTAAGGCTCCCCCGCCGTCGTCGACGGCTCGGGCACCGGCATCTTCTGCATCACCGTGCAGGTACCGCCCTCGGTATGGGCGTTCACCGCATCGACCACCCGCTGCATCAGGTCGGCGGTGGCGGTGTTCGGGTCGTGCTCGGGCAGGAACGCGTCGCTGGCGGCCCGGCCGGCGCCCAGCGCGGCGATGCGCCGCTGCAGCTGCGGCTTTTCGGCGATCGCGGCGGCATAGCGGCTCTGCGTGTCGCGCAGCTCGTCCATCTGCGCGCCGATGTCGCGCAACGGCGCCACGAACCACCAGTGCAGCAGCAGGAAGTAAGCCAGCAGCAGCGCCAGCAGCAACAGGCCGATCGCGGCGATGCGGCTGTCGCGCGGGGTCAGCTTCAGTGACTTCATGGTGCGCTCCCGCCGGCGGCAGGCTGGCCGGCGCCGGCGTGCTCGGGCGCCGGCTTGTGCAGCTGCGCCACCATGTAGAAACGCTCCTTGCCGCTGGAGGGGTCGGTCTGGATGCTGCCCTGGAAATTCGCGTTGTCGATCAGCGGCGACCCCTTGAGCAGGTCGAGCAGCTTCGCCGCCTGCGGGCTCTGGCCCTGGAAGCCGATCTGGCCGTTGTCGTCGATGCTGAAGCGCTCCAGCCAGGCGCTGGAAGGCAGCCGCCTGGTGAGGTCGAGCAGCACGCCGAGCACCGTGGCGCGCTGCACCTTGCGCCGCACCAGGAAGCCGGCCGCGCCGACGTCGTCCTGCAGTTGCTTGCGCAGCGCGACCACCTGCTGTGCCTCGCCGTGCATCGCATCGACCTGGGCCTGCATGCGCGCCAGCGCGCGCTCGCGGTTGTGCAGCCAGCTGCCCATCGCCAGGAACGCCAGCAGTACACAGGCCGCCGCCAGCGCAAGGTTCAGGCGTAGCCGCGGCCGCATGCGGCGCGGCGCCTGCTCCGGCGGCAACAGGTCGGCGCCGAGGCGGCCGGCGTCCTGCGGCAGGTCCACCGCGTCCACCGCGATGCCCAGTACGCGGAGGCGGGCCAGCAGCGGATCCAGCGCGTCGCGTCGCACCACCAGCAGCTCCACCGCGCAACGTCCGGCCGGCGCCGGCTGCGCCAGTTCGCGCACGGCGTAATACACCTGCGCGGCACTGAATGGGGTTTGCCGGTCCATCTCGTAGCCGGCCACCTGGTGCAGCTTGCCGCGCGCCGCCAGCGGCAGATGCAGCACGCGCCGCAGCACCAGCTGGGCGGGCAGCAGCAGCGCCAGCCGGCGATCCTCCGGATCGGTGTCCCGCCAGGCGGCAGCCAGCGCGGCCTGCTGCGCCGTGGCGTCGAGGCTGTCGCTCCAGCGCGCCAGCGGTTCGGCCTGGCCCGCGCGGCGAAGCCGCCAGTCGCCGTCCACCTGCTGCAGCAGATGCCAGCCGGCGCCCTCGGCCAGCGCGGCGCGCCAGCGCGGTGGCAGCAGCGCGGCCAGTTCGCCGCCCCACCACGCAAAGAACGCCGGCAAGGGCGAAGCCCGCCAGCCGCGGCGCCATCCATCCAGCAGCGGCCGCAGCGACTGCATTGCAGCACTCATTCCCCGTCTCCCTCCTGCCAGCGCAACACCTTGTACGGCTGCGTTCCCATGCCCCCGACCTGGAAACGTATTGTGGCTTGGATCACCGCGCGCGTGCCGTCGGCCAGCACGGCCTGGGCACGGATACTATGCGTGATGCCGCCGCCGATCGCCGGTGCGGCCTCGCGGCTGTTCTGCGCCCGCCTCGCCTTCAGCGCCTGCAACTGCTGCGGATCGAGCCCGGGGATCGCCGCGAGCGCCAGCGGCGGCGCGGTATTCGGGTCGGGAATGGCCTGGCCCGACCAGAGCGTGATGTCCGGTTCGATGCGCCGGTACAGCGCGGGCGTCATGCCCAGCACCAACTGCAGTTCCTGCAGGCTGGCGAAAGGGCCGTGGCGCGGACCATAGTCGCGGCCGGCCGCGGCGTAGGCGGCGCGTTCGAGGGCGTCGTCGGCCCCCGGAAAGCTTCGCCACGCCACCACGTTCGACGCCAGCTTGGCGGCGGCGGCCTGGTCCAACCCCGCGGCGCGAAACAAGCCCTGCAGCACCTCCGGCGTGGCGGCATTGAGATCGACCTTGCCGCCTTCGTCGGTGACCGTGACGCTGACCGCGGCACCGTCGAAGCGGAACGGATAGACGCGGCCGTCGCCGACCCAGCGGCGCTGCACGACGGGGTCCTGCACCGCGTAGACCGCCCGCATCACGCCCGCTTCCGCCGCGTAGTGCGCACGCGTCTGGGCGAACTGGTAACGCGTCTGCAAGGCCTGCGTGCGCGCCAGCATGGCGTAGCCGCCAAGCAGGATCGCCAGCAGGGTGCACGCCCACAGCACCAGCAGCAGGGCCACGCCACGCTGGTCCGCGCGCCGCCTCATGGACCACCGCCATGGAACGGGATGCTGCCCGGCAACAGCCCGATCCGGCCGACCACGGCCGAGGCGTCGACCCGCAGCGGCACGTCCAGCTCCGGCCAGTCATAACCGTCCTGCAGCTGCAGGCGTACGCGTACCAGCTGCGGCAGGCGCTGGCCGTCCGCCCAGTCGTCGGCCCACGGCAGTTCGCGGTTCTGTGCATCGCGGCCGCGGTAGCCGAAACTGCCCGCCTTGACGTGATCGAGCAGCACCTGCGGCTTGCCCAGTGGCTTCGGCGGCTGTCCGTCCGGCGGCAGCAGCGCCAGGCTCAGCTCCAGCCGTTGGCCGCCCTCTCCGTCGTCCACCAGCTTCAGCACCTGCAGCTGCGGGCCCAGCTTGCCGAGGTAGCCCGGCAGCGGTGCGACGTAGCGCATCTCGTGTTCGCTGCCGCTGAAATAGACCGGCCGCCCCTGGTCGTCGTGCCTGATCGGCTGCGCCAGCGCCTGGGCCAGCTCGCTGCGCAGGAAACGCTGGGCGGAGCCGATCCCGTCGATCCGCGCGATCGCCGCGCTGCCCGAATGCACGCCGTGGATCGCGCTGCGCACGCCGCCGTACACGGCCACCAGCAGCAATGCCAGCAGCGCCATGGCGCCCAGCACTTCCAGCAAGGTGAAGCCGCGCTGGCGCTTCATGGTGCCTGGCCGCCGATTGCCGGCGGGCCGCCGAGACGCAGGGTGCTGAAACGCGCCACCTGCGGGTGAGCATGGTTGCCCCAGCGCAGGGTGAGATCGAGCTTGTACAGCTGCAGCATCGCTCCCTGCGGGCGCGGGCCGGGCGGATCCCACGGCGCCACGTCCAGTTGCCAGAGGTAACGGTGCTCGACCTCGCCGGAGCGGCTGCCCGGTCGCAACGGCTCGGTGACGTAGGCGCTGTCGAGCAGGCTGCGCGCCCACAGCGCCGCTTCGTCGTGCGCCGCCGCGTTGCGCGACAGCGCGATCGCGCCGCCGGCCACCTTCATCAGCGCGGCGAAGGCAATCGCCAGCAACAGCATCGCGGCGATCACTTCGAGCAGGCTGAAGCCGCGCTGGCGTCTCATTGCGCCACCACCCGGTTGACCACGGCGACCTGCCCGGTGAGCCACGACACGTTGATGCGCCACTGGCGGCGACCGCTCCGCAGGATGATGTGGCCGCCGGTGGAGCTGCCGTCGGGAAAGAAGCGGATGCGCCCGACATGCTGGTTCGGGCGGTCTTCCAGCGCACTGGTGATGGAGAGCTTGAGGCCCTTGGGCAGGCGCACGTGCTTGCGCTTCGGGTCGCTGTAGGTGTCGGCGCGGACGTCGACGTCGAAGTGCTGCTCCTTGCCCTGCACGATCGCCTGCGCCCGGGTGGCGCGCAGCGCGGCGGCGATCTCGCCGCTGGCGGCGTTGATGCGCGCGCTGGCCAGCCCCTGCGTCACCGACACCGCCACCGCCGCCGCCGCGATGCCGATCAGCAGGATCACGACGAGCATCTCGAGCAGGGTGAAGCCGCCCGTCCGCCTCACCGCATGCGGGAAAGCGGACGGGCGATGCTGGTGCACTGCGCGACGCATGCCGGCTGCTTACTGCCAGTTGCCCACGTCCTTGTCGTAGCCCTCGCCGCCGGGCTTGCCGTCGCGGCCGTAGAAGATCAGGTCGAAGCTGCCGTGCTCGCCGGGGTACTTGTAGCCGAAGGCATGACCCCACGGATCCTTCAGTTCCGAATCCTTGGCATACGGGCCCTGCCAGTTCGGCGCGTTCGACGGCTTGGTCACCAGGTCCTGCAGCTGCTGCGGCGGCGTGCCGTTGTCCAGCGCGTAGTTCTCGATCTTCTGGCTGAGGGTGACCAACTGGGCCTTGCCGGCACCGTACTTGCCCTTGTCCATGTTCTTGCCGACCGCGGTCACCACCACCGTGCCGACGATGCCAATCAGCACGATCACCGCGAGCATTTCCAACAGGGTGAAACCGCCGGAACGGCGGAGCGGGCGAAGATGTTTGTACTGCATGCAAGACCTCGTCATGTCGAACTCCGGAAGCGATGTGCGGCGGCTATTGGATGTTGCTGGTCAGGCTCAGCAGCGGCAGCAGGATCGCCGCCATGATCAGGCCCACCAGCACGGTCATCACCACGGTAAGCGCGGGCACCAGCGCGGCGAGCAGACGGTCGATGGAACGGCGGCTTTCCAGCTCGAAGGTGTCGGCCACCTTGAGCAGCATGCCGTCGAGCTCGCCGGCTTCCTCGCCCACCTGCACCATCTGCAGCGCGAGCCGCGGGAACAGCCTGGACTGCCCCAGCGCGAAGCCGAGGCCGGAGCCCTCCTTCACCT
Source organism: Rhodanobacter sp. (assembly GCA_027450005.1). GTDB lineage: Bacteria > Pseudomonadota > Gammaproteobacteria > Xanthomonadales > Rhodanobacteraceae > Rhodanobacter_A. Next base: position 20,561 of record DAIDKO010000024.1, read on the forward strand.
GTTCGTGCGCCTGCGCCAGCGCCGCGTCCAGCGCGCGGTTGGAAGCGACCTGGCGCGCGATGGCCAGCGCGCCCAGCAGCGGCACGCCATTCTTCAGCAAGGTGCCCAGCGTGCGCGCGATACGCGCGGTCTGCACCTTGAGCAGCAGCGGACCGACCACGCGCAGGCGCAGCAGGCGGGCGTCCCAGGCCAGCCGCGCGGCGGGCTCGCGCAAACGCATGCGCAGGAAAAAGCCCCCCCCGACCAGCAGCAGCAGGATCAGCCACCACCACGACTGCAGGGTCTGCCCGAGCACCAGCACCGCCTGGGTGATCCACGGCAGCGGCACCTGCATGTCCTGGAAAATCGGCACGAACTGCGGCACCACGTAAGCCAGCAGCAATACCAGCGAGCCCAGCACGCCCACCAGCAGGAAGGCCGGGTAGATCAGCGAGTTGATGATGCTGCCGCGCAACTCCTGCGAGCGTTCGAGGTAGTCGGCCAGCCGGCGCAGCGTCTCCTCCAGCGAACCGCCGGCCTCGCCCGCGCGCACCAATGCGATGTACAGCTTGGGGAACACGCCGTGTTCCTCGTCCAGCGCCTGCGACAGCGGCATGCCGCCGCGCACGCGGTCACGCACGTGCTCGATCAGCTTCTGCGCGCGCTCGCCCTCGGGCAGGTCGAGCAGGATGCCCAGCGCGCGATCGAGCGGCTGGCCCGCGCCGAGCAGGGTCGCCAACTGGTGGGTGAACTGCGCCAGTTGGTCGCCGCTGAACGGTACACGCCTGAACAGTGCGGCGAAGCCGGAGCCGCCGCCCAGCGCATCCGCCGCCCGCGCTTCCAGCGGCGTGTGGCCCTGGTCCTGCAGGCGCGCCACCACCTCGTCGAGGCTGGCGGCCTCCATCTGGCCCTGCAGCAACTCGCCGGTTTCGCTGACGGCGCGATATCTGAATTGACTCATGAGGACCGACGCCTCCGAGTCACGACAGGCTCAAACGAAAGCCGACCCGCATGGCACGTTTGCACCCTCTCCCCTCCGAGGAGGGGAGTTGTTCCCCGTGACGAGGGAGGAACCGGGTCAACCCTCCTGCGTGACACGCAGCACCTCCTCCAGCGTGGTGACGCCGGCGAGCGACTTGGCGATGCCGTCCTCGTACATGGTGCGCATGCCTTCGGCGCGCGCCTGCTTCTCGATCTCGCCGGCGTCGGCCTTCTGCATCAGCAGGCGGCGCAGCGGTTCGCTCATCACCAGGAATTCCATGATCGCCTGGCGACCGCGGTAGCCGCTGGGGTTGGCCGCGCTGGAGCCGGGCTTCCACAGCCGGATCGGCTTGCCCTCCGCGTATTTCTCCAGTTCGAACTGGCGGATCACCTCGGGCGAGGGCTCGTAGGGCACAGCCGTCTCCGGGTCGAGCCGGCGCACCAGCCGCTGCGCCAGGATGCCGTTGACGGTGGAACCGAGCAGGTAGTCCTCCACACCCATGTCGAGCAGTCGGGTGACGCCGCCGGCGGCGCTGTTGGTATGCAGGGTGGAGAGCACCAGATGGCCGGTCAGCGCGGACTGGATCGCGATGCGGCAGGTCTCCAGGTCGCGCATCTCGCCGATCATGATCACATCCGGATCCTGGCGCACGATGGAGCGCAGCGCGCCGGCGAAGTCCAGTCCGATCTGCGGCTTCACCTGGATCTGGTTGATGCCCTCGATCTGGTATTCGACCGGGTCCTCGACGGTGATGATCTTCACGTCCGGCGTATTGATCCGCGACAGCGCGGTGTACAGCGTGGTGGTCTTGCCCGAGCCGGTCGGGCCGGTAACCAGCAGGATGCCGTGTGGCCGCTGCAGCACGTCGACGAAGCGCTGCTCGAACGCATCGGTGAAGCCGAGTGAGGCGAAGTCGAACACCACCGATTCGCGGTCCAGGATGCGCATCACCACCGATTCGCCGAAGCTGGTCGGCATGGTGGACACGCGCAGGTCCAGCTCCTTGCCCTGCACGCGCAGCTGGATGCGGCCGTCCTGCGGCAGGCGGCGCTCGGCGATGTTGAGCTTGGCCATGATCTTCACGCGCGAGATCACCGCCGCGGTGGAGCTGGCCGGCGGCGCCTCCACCTCGTGCAGCACGCCGTCGATGCGATAGCGCACCTTCAGGCGGTTCTCGAACGGCTCGATGTGCACGTCGGAGGCTCGCTGCTCCACTGCACGCTGCAGGATCAGGTTGACCAGGCGGATCACCGGCGCCTCGCTGGCAAGGTCGCGCAGGTGCTCCACGTCATCCACTTCGCTGGCGCCGCCGTCGATGTTCTCCACGATGGCGCCCATCGCGGAGCGGCCGCTACCGTAGTAACGCTCGATCAGGTCGTCGATTTCCGAACGCAGGCCGATGCGCAGCGCTACCGGGCGCCCCGCCGCCAGCGTCACCGCCTGCAGCGGGTACGGGTCGGCGGGGTCCGCCATCACCAGGGCCAGGCCGCGCTCACCGTCGCTCACCGGCACCACGTGCTGCTGCTTGAGGAAGCGCAGCGAGAGCTCGAGATCGGCGGGCGCCAGCTCCGGCGCGTCGCGCGCGGCCAGCAGTGGCACGCCGAGCAGTTCGGACCAGGCCTCGGCCAGCTCGCGCTCGTTGACCAGGCCAAGCCGAGCCAGCAGCGCGGTGAGCGTGCCTTCGGCGGCCTCCTCGTGCAGCCGCCGCGCACGCGCCAGGTCGCCGTCTTTCAGGCGACCGCGCGCCACGAGCAGCGCGCACACCGCCGCCTCGCGTTCGTCCATCGCCGCCGTTCCCTCATCCCGCGCCGGCTGCACGACTGCCGACATACGTCACCCCGCCAGTGGATAGCGACCGCCAAAGTAAACCGCTTCCGGACCGCACCCCTCTCCCCCAAGAGACTGCGCGGCGAGCGCACATAGGTAACACATCGACGGAGCGGCTGGCGAGCGCGGCATCGCAGTCCCATGCCGCCCCGCCGGTTTTGCCGCCTGCCGCCAGTCTGTGACAATGACGTTTTTGATCGGGTTCCCCATGCGACTCGTCGATATCGGCGCCAACCTTGGCCACGAATCCTTCCGCCACGACTTCGACGCGCTGCTGCGACGCGCGCAAAACCATGGCGTGGACCGGATGATCGTCACCGGCGCCTCGCGCGAAGGCAGCGAGCATGCACTGGCCCTGGCGCACGCGCATCCCGGCATGCTTTGGGCCACCGCCGGCGTGCACCCGCATCACGCTATCGACTACGACGATGCCACCGACGCTCGGCTGCGCGAGCTGGCGCAAGATCCTTCGGTGTGCGCGGTCGGCGAGACCGGGCTGGACTACCACCGCAACTACTCGCCGCGCGACGTACAGCTCGCCGCGTTCGAGCGGCAGCTGCGCATCGCCGCCGAGCTCGGCAAGCCGCTGTTCCTGCACCAGCGCGATGCGCACGGCGACTTCGTCGCCCTGCTCGGGCGCTGGCGCGACAAGGTGCCAGGCGCGGTGGTTCACTGCTTCACCGACAGCCGCGAGGCGCTGCACGACTACCTGGCGCTGGACTGCCACATCGGCATCACCGGCTGGATCTGCGACGAGCGCCGCGGCACCCACCTGCGCGAACTGGTGCGGGAGATCCCCGCCAACCGCCTGATGATCGAGACCGACGCGCCCTACCTGCTGCCACGCACCGTGCGTCCGCTGCCCTCGCACCGCCGCAACGAACCGATGTACCTCAAGCACATCTGCGAAGAAATCGCCCGCGACCGCGGCGAGAGCGTGGAGGCCGTGGCGGCGCACAGCACGGCGACGGCGGTGGCGTTTTTCGGGCTGGCCTGACCCTCCGCCCGGCGCGGGAAGCGCACCAGCGCATCAGGGCGACACCACCCGCGTCTCGCCCGGCGCCAGCCCGTCCAACGCGTGGTCGCCGATGCGCACGCGGATCAGCCGCAGGGTGGGAAAGCCGACCGCGGCGGTCATGCGGCGTACCTGGCGGTTGCGGCCCTCGCGCAGGGTGATGCTGAGCCAGCTGGTGGGGATCGCCTTGCGGAAGCGCACCGGCGGATCACGCGGCCACAGCCAGTCCGGCTCTACCGCATGTTCGACGGATGCGGGCAAAGTGGGGCCATCGTTCAGGACCACGCCACGGCGCAGCGCGGCGATGGCCGCGTCGTCGATGGCGCCATCCACCTGCACCAGATAGGTCTTGGGCTGCTTGTGGCGCGGGTCGGTGAGGCGGTGCGCCAGGCGACCGTCGTCGGTGAGCAGCAGCAGGCCCTCGCTGTCGTGGTCGAGCCGGCCGGCGGCGTAGACGCCCTTCTGTCTTACGTGGTCGGCCAGCGTGGGGCGACCCTGCCCGTCGGTGAACTGGCAGAGCACGCCGTAGGGCTTGTTGAGTGCGATTAGCATCAAATCATGCCTTGTCATGCCCGTCGAAGTGGCAGGCCATGCATGGCCTGCCGCTCGTCAGGCGCTTCGCCGGATGGACGGAGCGAGTTCCGGACAGGACCAAGACCCGACGGGTCGGGAAAGCCCAAGGACGCACTTTTCCCACCGTCCACTCAAAACGGCCGCGGACACACCGACTGCAGGCCGTCGATGTGCTCGTGGAGGTCCGGCGCGATGCCCTGCCACATCGGGTCGAGGATGAAGTCGATGCCTTCGCGGCGCGCCAGCTTCGCGGCGGGAATGAAATCCGCGTCGCCGGCCACCAGCACGATCTGGTCCACCAGCTGCTTGTATGCCAGCGCGGCGATGTCGATGCCGATCTTCATGTCCACCTGGGTCTGGCGCATCTCCGGCTCGAAATGTTCGTCGCCGACGTCCTCCCAGAGCAGGCTGCCGTCGCGCAGCTGCTGCATGGCCTGGTACTTGAGCTTCCACTCGCCACGCTCCGCGAGCCGCCCCAGCCGCAGTGCCATCTTGCGTTGGCGACGCAGCTGATCATGCAGGTCGCGGCGGAACCCGGCGGCGCCGCTGCGGCCGAAGTCCACCGTGTCGCCGCTGATCGGCCGCACGAAGGTCTTGTCCAGCGGCGGGCAGTCGTAGAAAAAGATGCGGTAGAGCGACTCGCGCGGGCGATCCAGCGCCTTGAGGTGTTCCAGCGCCATACCAAACACGGTCTTGGCCACGGTGCGCGCGTCGTTGGCGTCGCGTTCGCCCCATACCTTGCGGTAGCGGGCAAGGAAGAAGGCGCCGTCAACGAGGATGGCGGTGCGTTGCATAGGAAATCCTTATGGGTATTTCGGGATATGGCGACCGGCCCATACCGGCCGGCCGCAGTGATTTTAAGCGATGCGCAACGCCTCAGGCCGCGGGCGCGGCCGCGCCACGGCCCATGATCGGCAGCCGGCTGCAGTATTCCTCTGCCTCGGCCAGCAGCCAGGTGCGGAACGCCTGCAAACCCCGGTGCTCTTGCGCGCGCGGCGGGTACACCAGCCAGTAGGCGTCCGTCACCGGCAGGTAGCGCTCCCCCAGCACCTGCAGCAGGCCGGCGTCGATCAGCGATTTGGCCATTACCATCCTGCCCAGCGCCACGCCCAGCCCTTCCAGCGCCGCATGCCGCTGCGCCTCGAAGCTGTCAAACTGCGCCACGTAGCGGGGCGGCAGTTCGCCGCCGTAGTGCGCGAACCACTCGCGCCAGCGGTTCGCGGGGTTCGGATCGCCTAGCAGCGGCCAGCGCGCCAGGTCGTGTGGATCGGCGTCGCCCATGCGCGCGACCAGCGCAGGCGCAGCCACCGGCGCGATCCATTCGCCGAACAGCCGCTCGCTGTGCAGCCCTGGCCACTCGCCGCGCCCGTAGCGCAGCGCGCAGTCCACCGGCTCGCGCTCGAAATCCACCAGCACGGAGCCGGATTGCAGGTTCAGCTCCAGCTCCGGATGTGCCGCCACCAGGCGGGGCAACCGAGGCACCAGCCAGCTGGACATGATGCCGGGGCTGGCACTAAGCGTGAGCGCATCGTGGCGCTGCGCGCTGTAACGCGACAAGGCATGCTCGATACCGTCGAAATGATGCCCCACCGCCTCCAGCAACCGGCAGCCTTCGGTGGTGAGGGTGACGCCGCGCGCGCCGCGCTCGAGCAGGCGCCGCCCCAGCCGTTCCTCCAGCTGGCGCATCTGGTGGCTGAGCGCGCTCACGGTGAGGTGCGCCTGCTCGGCGGCACGCGACAGCTTGCCCTGGCGGGCGACCAACACGAACTGCTGCAGCAGGTCCAGCGAGAGCCGCGTCATCTTGAACAATCCTCAAGGCAGGCTTGCGCAGATATCGCTTTTTCGCCTTTGCAGCAGGCCTTACCTTGCATCCGTCCCCGCCCCCACTTGCAAGGAATTCACCATGCGCTCGCCCCTCATCGGCCTGCTGCTGCAGCACGGCCATGTGCATTCTGCCGAACTCACCCGTCGCCTGGATCGCGAAGACCAACGCCCGCAGGGCCTGCGCGACGCGCTGCGCCGGCTGGTGGTGACGGACGTCGAACGCCGCAATGCTTGGCGCGGCGCCGTCGACAAAGCGCGCCGGCTGTTCCCAATCAACTCGCCATGATCCGGCTGTCCGGCGCATCATGGCCGGCCTCGCCACCGGAGCCGCCAATGAACCGCCAGGCCATCAACTTCCAGCACAAGTTCGCCCGCTTCGCCGAACCGTGGCAACCCAGAGTCGTCGCAGAGATGAACGACTACCAGTTCAAACTGGTCCGGCTGCAGGGCGACTTCGTGTGGCACGCCCACGCGGACACCGACGAGAGCTTCATCGTCCTCGAAGGCCGCCTGCGCATCGACTTCCGCGACGGCGCCGTGCACCTCTCCGCCGGCGAGATGTTCGTGGTGCCCCGCGGCGTCGAGCACAAGCCGTTCGCCGACGGCGAGGCCAAGGTGCTGCTGGTCGAACCCCGTGGCGTGGTCAATACCGGGCAGGCGACCGGCGAGCGCACCGCCCGCAACGACGTCTGGGTCTAGGGCCACCACCCACCGGAATGCCACCGCCTCGCGATCCGGGACGGTGCCCGTGCTTTCTTGAGCGGCGCACCATTCGGGACTACCGTTCCGGCTCCAATGGCCCCGTCCGGGCCGCCTCCGCGCGAGGAACCTGCCATGCCACATCGTCCGCTCGGCCGCTCGCCGCTTGCCGTCGCCCCGCTGGCGTTCGGCGCCAACGTGTTCGGCTGGAGCGCCGACGAAGCCCGCTCGTTCGAGCTGCTGGACGCCTTCGTCGCGGGCGGCGGCAATCTCATCGATACCGCCGATGTCTACCCGGCCTGGGTGCCGGGCAACCGCGGCGGCGAATCGGAAACCATCATCGGCCGCTGGCTGAAGAAGAGCGGCAAGCGCGACCGCGTGCTGATCGCCACCAAGGTGGCGAAATGGGCCGAACATCCCGGCCTGTCACCGACCAACATCCGGGCGGCGGCGGAAGGCTCGCTGCGCCGGCTCGGCACCGACCGCATCGATCTCTACTTCGCGCACGAAGACGACAGCAGTGTACCGATGCACGAGACGCTGGACGCGTTCGCGCGGCTGATCGAGGAGGGCAAGGTGCGCGCCATCGGCGCCTCCAACTTCAGCGCCGCGCGCACTGCCGAAGCGCTGACGCTGTCGAAGCAGCACGGCCTGCCACGCTACGAATGCCTGCAACCCGAATACAACCTCGTCGCGCGCGCCGGCTACGAGACCGAACTCGAACCGCTGGTGCGCGAGCATGGCCTGGGCGTGATTTGCTACTACGCGCTGGCCAGCGGCTTCCTCACCGGCAAATACCGCAGCGAGGCCGACCTGGCGAAGAGCATCGCGCGCGGCCGCGCCGCGCAACGCCACCTCAATCCCCGCGGCCTGCGCGTGCTCGCCGCGCTGGACGCGGTGGCCGCCGCGCATGGCGGCGCCACGCCCGCGCAAGTCGCGCTGGCGTGGCTGATCGCCCGCCCCGGCATCACCGCTCCGATCGCCAGCGCCACCAGCGTGGCACAGGTCGAGGAGATCATGGGCGCGCTGTCGCTCGCCTTGCGCGGCGAGGAAATCGCTGCGCTGGACGATGCCAGCGCGGCCTGATCAGCGCGCGCCGGAGGCCGCCGTCGCGGGTGCATCGTCGTCATCGGCGCCGGCGGCATCCTGCGCGTCGGGCGACAGCACGGCATAGCCCTGCGCCTCGAGTTGGGCAAGGTAGCCATGCGGCCCCGACAGATCACCCACCGGCAGCAGCGCCAGCGTGCTGCGGTTCTTCGCCAGCGCCTGCCCGGCGGCCTCCAACCAGCCTTGTGCGATTTTTCCTGGGAGATCCTGCAGGCCCTGCTGGCGCGCGAAGTCGGCGCCACCCAACGCGTCGGCGCAGGCGCGGCCGGCATGGTCGCGCGACATCGCCATCAACGTGTCGACATCGCCGGTGGCCCAGGCGTTGGCGCGCACCCGCATCTGCGGTAGGCCGTACTCCACGCGGTCCAGCAGTTCCTCGAAGCAGGCGGTGTCGTTCATGCTGCCGTGGCGGAATGCGGTCAGCGCCGCCTTGGGATCGGCCACGGTGAACTTGTAGCTGGTGTCGACCAGCGGGATGTGGTGCCGCTTCGCCAGCTTGCGCACCAGCTTGCCGGCCACGTCGGTGTCGTCGAGGCCCGCGTCCTTCACCGCGGTCTGGTAGAGCTTGAAACCGGCGAACATCGGGCGGAACTTCTCCACGCCGTGGTTGCTGCCCAGGTAGCGCGGCTTGAGCGCCTGCCAGCGCGCGTAGTCCGCCGGCGGCAGCACGTCGGCCAGATGCTTGCCGTCAGGATTGTTGCGGATGCCGATCAGCCGCGGCAGCAGCAGCAGTTTGCCGAAGAAGCCCAGCTTCGCATCGAACTCGATGCCGGGCGGCAGCAACACCGACTGTGCCGCCAGCACGGTGTCGCTCACCTGCCGCGACTGCCATTGCATCTTCTTCGGCAGCGGCGTCAGCGTGCCCAGTATCCACAGCACGTGGTCGCCCTTGCTGACCTTCCACAGGCCCGGCCCCGGCAGCTCGCCGCTGACCACCACGGCGGGCAGGTTCCTGGCCGCGGTGGTCGCCGGTGCCGGCGCCACCTGGGCGAACGCCGGCAACGTCGCCAGCCCGAACACCATCATCATCATCCAGCCGCTGACGCGCATCGCTCACTCCCTTGATCCGCCCGGACGCGCCGATCGCGGCCGGGTCTCGCACGGACCGGCATGCCGCGGCGAAGTTCAGCGTATCGGCAAGGCCACCTTATTGCACGGCGGTCGAGGCCGCCGACCCGGGCGAGACGCTGCTAGCCGCGGCCGGCGCATCGTCCAGGCCGATGGGCGCCTCCACGGCATAGCCCTGCGCCTCGAGCTTCGCGAGGTAGCCCCTGGGCGACAGCAGCTCGTCCATCGGCAGCAGCGCAAAGCTGCTGGCATGTTCGGCCAGCGCCTTGCGCGCCGCGGCCAGCCACGTCGCCTCCAACTGTGCGGGCACGTCGTCGAAACCGAGCTGGCGCGCGAAACCGGCGCGGGTGATCGCGTTGACACAGGCATCGCGACGATGGCTGTCAGGCAACTGACGCAGTGCCTGCAGGTCGCCGGTGGCCCAGGCGTTCGCGCGCGCGGTCATGGCTGGCAGGTCGTGCTCGATGCTGTCCAGCGTGCGATTGAAGCACTCCAGGCCGCTGGGCGCCGCGGCCTTGAACGCCTTGAGCGCCGCGCGCGGCTGCTTGATCTCCACGCGAAATTCCACCGGCGTTTCCGCCACGCCATCGCGCTTCGCCAACGCCTTTACCGTGTTCGGCACGCCGCCGTTGCCACTCAGGCCATTCGCCTGCAGCGCCTTCTTGTAAAGCTCCTGCGCCGCGAACAGCGGTCGCCAGCGCTCGATGCCACGGTCGTCGCCGATGTATTCCCTCTTGAGCGCCAGCCAGCGCGCATAGGTCGGCGTGTCCAGCACCTGGTCCAGCGTCTTGCCGTCGGGATTCTTGCGCGCGCCATAGGCCGCGGGCAGCAGGAACAGCTTGCCGAAGAAACCGATGTCCGCCTTCACCTTGATCTTCGGCTCGAGGAGCACCTGCTGCGACTGCGCGAGCACCTGCTGCACCTCATGCGACTCCCACTGGATGTGCTCCGGCAACGGCGACAAGGTGCCCAGCACCCACAGCACGTGGCCGTCCTTGCTTACCTTCCACAGCCCCGGCCCGGTGACCACCCCGCTTACCACCACCGGCGCCAGCGTCGGTATGTCCGCGGGTACGGGCGGCGGCGATGTGGAGGCAGCCGACTGCGCGAACGCTGGTGCGGCTAGCCAGCAGGTCAGCAGGATGGCGTAACGGATTGGCCGCATCCGACGGCACTCCTCATCAGTCGAGAGATTAAAGGACAGGCATCGTTCTCGGACGGCCGGGATGCCTCGGCAGTTTCCAGCGAGTCGCCATCGTCCGCACGTCGGCTGCGATTCTGCACCGGTTCGCCCTTGGCTGCGCTTCACAGCGGCGCCGCATGTCGGCTAGCCAGCGGCCGTGCAGGAACCCCTGAAATGCCATCGCCGCCCTCCTTGCGGAGAGCGGCGACGTCATTTGCTTGGAGAGCCCCGAGGCCCGGCGAAATCCCCGATCAGAAGTCGACCGTGGCCGAGGCGAAGTATGCCCGCGGCTCCTCGTAGATCGCCCGGACGAACGGCGTACCGTTGAAGGTGGTGTCGCCGTAGCCGAAGGTGTAGTAGTGGCGATTCAGCACGTTGTCCACGTAAAGCGCCAGCTTCACGTCCTTCCACAGGCCGTCGCCGATGTGCACGGTATCGCGTACGGTGAAGTTGGTCACCGCGTAGCTGGGGATGGTTTCGGCAGCGGGCAGGCCCGCGTTGTACTCGTTGACGTACTGCGAACCGGAGTAGTGCTCGCTCAAGTTGACGCGCCAGCCCTGCCACTTCCAACCGACACCGAGGTTAGCCAGGTGCTTGGGCACACCGGCCAGCGGCTGCCCAGAGTGGACGGTCTGGCCGGCCGTCGCAGACACGCCGGAGCTGTTGGATACGGTGAAGTCGGAGGTGAAGTTCGCCTTGTTCTCGGCGAGGTTGCCGTAGATGCTGAAACCGCCAAAGGCGGTACGCAGGCTGTCCTGCAGGTCGAGCTCGGCACCCTCGTAGCGTGAGCTGCCGCCGTTGGCGGTGCTCGACAGTCCAGAGGTTGGGTCGGTGGTCTGGATGAAGGTGTTGGCGAAGTTCTCGCGGTAGACGTTGATCGCGCCCTGGAAGCCGCCCTGTTCGTAGCGCACGCCCGCCTCGATGTCACGCACGTATTCCGGCGAGACGTGCAGCGGCACCACCACGGCCTGACCCGCCGCATTGCTCTGGCCGACGTTGTTGTAGTACGCCGCTATGCCCGGAAACTTGGCGGTCTTGCCCCACGCGGCGTAGACGCTAACGTGATCGACCGGACGCCAGTTCAGGCCGATGGTCGGCGAAGTGTAGTGCTCCTTGTCGGACACCGAGCCGCTGATCGAGTAGAAGAAGCCGACATTGTCGAAATCGCGCGTGCGCGCGGACATATACTTGAGGCCGGGCGTGACATGCAGCGTGTCGTCGAACAGGCTGATCTTGTCCTGCACGAAGAGCGAGCCCAGATCGCGGCTGTCGTGCTCGTCCCAAGCGTCGTTATAGCCGGTGGTCAACGGCATCGAATGGGCGCCATACCAGTATTCGGCCGAATGCAGCTTGGTATGCGAGTAGTCGGCGCCGAACTTCACCTCGTTGCCAGGCAACTCCAGGGTGAAGTGCGGCATGATCCCGTACTGCTGTGTGGTGTAGAGGTAGGTGTGGTAGGCGTTGCCTAGGACATTGCTACCGAAGGTCGCCGCAGGACTGTAGGTGGGACCCGCTGGATTACCCACCCAGAACTGGTAGTCGCCCGCCTGGTTCGGCAACGCATAGGGCTGTGTAGCGCTCTGCGCATAGGCGGGGTCGGAATAAGACTCGCGGAGGTAGTTCACATTGCGCGCATAGACCCGCACGTTGAACGACAGCACGTCGTTGACCCACATGCGGTCTCCAAGGATATAGGTGCCGCCGTGGTCCTTGTTGTAGCTGTTACTCCAGTCCAGCGGCCAGCCGTAGTGATAGCCGTACTGCTGGATCAGCGGCAGCGGTACGGTGTGAGGGGTGAAGCCGGTGTTGGTGTTGTAGATGGCGTAGGCATAGAGCTTGCCGTTGGCGCCGTCGTAGGGCAGCTCGCCGGCGTAGTAGACGTTGGTGTTGCGGTTGCCGGAGTTGTCCTGCCAGCCGCTGCTGGAATTGTGGCTGACGCTGAACAGGTTGCGCACGCCGCCGACCTCGCCGGTGTTCGCGGTGAGCCCGTAGAACCAGGTGCCGAAGCTGCCACCGCCGACGGTGGCCGAACCGCCGGCCTTGGCCGAGGGATCGCGCGGCTGGAAGGCGATGGTGCCGCCCAGCGAGTTGTACGAGGTGACTGCGGGGTTGTTGATGCCGCGATAGACATTGACACTGTCGACGTCGTTCAGGGTCAACGGGATGTTGTTGCGCGTCGACGCGGAATTGGTGGTGCCGCCGTTGAACGGGTCGTTGATCGACACGCCATCGAAGGTTTCAGAGAACTGGCCGCTGCTGAAGGCACGGAAGGTGATGTTGGTACGCACGCTGTTCGCCGCGGGTGTACGCACGTTGACCGACGGCGTGCGCTCCAGCAGGCTCTGCACGCTCAGCATCGGCGACGCGAAGCGGATCGCCGAGGGACCGATCACCGAGGCGCTGAAGGCGGAGCTCATCGGAATGCGCGTGAGCGTCAGTTCTTGGGCGATGACCTGGACCGCCGAAAGGTCCTTGACCTCCTTCTTCTTGCCGTCTGCTTGGCTCTGCTTTTTGCCCGACTGCCCGGTCGCCGATTGCGCTTGCGCTCCGGTCGCCGCGAAGGCCAGCAGGCCGGCGCCAAGCAGGGCAAAAACGAGCGGCTTGCGCTTCAAAACATCCATCGGAAACCCCTTTGTGAGTGGTAATGGAGGCCATCGGCTTGTGCCGACGGCGTGTATTCATCGAAGGTGAAAATAGAGCGGAAGCATGACAGTTCCCTTGCAGGAAGCTAACCCACTCAGGTGATTGTCATGCTGACGTCAAGAATACGCGGCGCACGAGCAGAAAATCGAAAGAAATCGCCGCGACCGAACGACGAAGTCGAAGACGGATCACTAGATGTACGGGCTGTCGCCTGATTCCCACGCTTAGGCCGATGCCGTGACTATTCCATAAAAATAAAACGGGGCGCCAGGGCGCCCCGTTCTGCTTCATCTCCGCGATGGATGCAGCGCCGCTTCACTTCAACCCGTCGAGCGCCGCATTGAAGGTGGCGCTGGGCCGCATCGCGCTGGCCACCCGCGTCATGTCGGGGTGGTAGTAACCCAGGATATCGACGGGCTTGCCCTGCGCGCCGTTCAACTCGCCGACGATGGTCGCCTCGTTGTCCGCCAGCGCCTTGGCCAGCGGGGCGAACTTGGCCTTGAGCCCAACGTCGTCGTCCTGCGCCGCCAGCGCCTGCGCCCAGTACAGGGCGAGGTAGAAGTGGCTGCCGCGGTTGTCCAGCTCGCCCACCTTGCGCGCGGGCGATTTGTTGTTGTCGAGGATCTTGCCGTTGGCTTGGTCCAGCGTCTTCGCCAGCACCTTCACGCGCGCGTCGCCGGTCTTGTCGCCGACGAATTCCAGTGAGGCCTGCAGCGCGAGGAACTCGCCCAGCGAATCCCAGCGCAGGTAATCCTCTTCCAGGAACTGCTGCACATGCTTGGGCGCGCTGCCGCCGGCGCCGGTCTCGAACAGGCCGCCGCCGGCCATCAGCGGTACGATCGACAGCATCTTGGCGCTGGTGCCCAGCTCCATGATCGGGAACAGGTCGGTGAGGTAGTCGCGCAGCACGTTGCCGGTGACCGAGATGGTGTCCTGGCCCTGGCGGATGCGCTCCAGCGAGACCTTCGTCGCCGCCACCGGATCGAGGATGCGGATCTCCAGGCCAGCGGTATCGTGGTCTTTGAGGTAGCGCTCGACCTTCTTGATGATCTCTCGATCGTGCGCGCGCTGCGGGTCGAGCCAGAACACCGCCGGCGTGTTGCTGAGGCGCGCGCGCGACACGGCGAGCTTCACCCAGTCCTGCACCGGCGCGTCCTTGGTCTGGCAGGCGCGCCAGATGTCGCCGGCTTCGACCGCGTGTTCATGCAGCACCGTGCCGGCCTCGTCGATCACCTTCACCACGCCGTCGGCATGAATCTGGAAGGTCTTGTCGTGCGAGCCGTACTCTTCAGCCGCCTGCGCCATCAGGCCCACGTTGGGCACGCTGCCCATGGTGGCCGGATCGAACGCGCCATGCGCCTTGCAGTCGGCGATGGTGGCCGCGTACACGCCGGCGTAGCTCCGGTCGGGGATGATGGCCTTGCAGTCCTGCAGCTTGCCCTCGGCGTTCCACATCTTGCCGGAGTCGCGGATCATCGCCGGCATCGAGGCGTCGATGATCACGTCGCTGGGCACGTGCAGGTTGGTGATGCCCTTGTCGGAGTTCACCATAGCCAGTTGTGGACGCTGGGCGTATTCGGCCGCGATGTCGGCCTTGATCGCCGCCTGTGTCTCCGCCGGCAGGCTGCCGAGGCGCGCGTACAGGTCGCCGATGCCGTTGTTGACGTCGAAGCCGGACTGCTTCAGCGCGTCGGCGTGCTTCGCCAGCACGTCCTTGTAGAACTCGCCCACCACCACGCCGAACATGATCGGGTCGGAGACCTTCATCATAGTCGCCTTGAGGTGCACCGAGAACAGCACGCCCTGCGCCTTGGCGTCGGCGATCTGCGCGTCGATGAAGGCGGCCAACGCCTTGCAGCTCATCACCGCGGCGTCGAGGATCTCACCGGCCTTCAGCGCGACCTTCTCCTTCAGCACCTTGCTGGAACCGTCCTTGCCGAACCATTCGATCCTCACCGCGGTCGGCGCGTCCACCACCACGGATTTTTCGCTGCCGTAGAAGTCGCCGCCGTCCATGTGCGCCACGTGGGTCTGCGAATCCTTGCTCCAGGCGCCCATCTTGTGCGGGTGCTTGCGCGCGTAGTTCTTCACCGAGAGCGGCGCGCGGCGGTCGGAGTTGCCTTCGCGCAGCACCGGGTTCACCGCGCTGCCCTTGACCTTGTCGTAGCGTGCCTTGGCGTCCTTCTCGGCGTCGTCCTGCGGCGCGTCCGGGTAGTCCGGCAGCGCGTAGCCCTGCGCCTGAAGTTCCTTGATCGCGGCCTTGAGCTGCGGTACCGAGGCGCTGATGTTCGGCAGCTTGATGATGTTGGCGTCGGGAGTGGTGGCCAGCTTGCCCAGCTCGGCGAGGTGGTCGCCGATCTTCTGGCCGTCCTTGAGGCGGTCCGGGAACTGCGCGAGGATGCGCCCGGCCAGCGAGATATCCCGCGTTTCCACCGCGATGCCGGCGGTGGCGGCGAACGCCTCCACGATCGGCAGCAGCGACGCCGTGGCGAGGAACGGCGCTTCGTCGGTGAGGGTGTAGATGATCTTCGGCGTGTCGGACATGTCGGCGGACTCTCTGGCGGCAAGGGGAATGACGCGAGCTAACGGGGCATTGTCGCGGTTTCCCGCGCGCCACGCATGCTCAGCGCGACGAGATGTACTTCTCGCGGCGGATCTGCGGCACCGGCAGGCCGTATTCCTTCAGCGCGTTGAACGCCGCATCGACCATGTTGGGGTTGCCGCACAGGTAGGCGATGTCGCGCGCGGCGCTGGGCGCCAGTTCGGCCAGCGTGCCCTGCACGTGTCCGCCGCGGTCCGACGCACGCGGCACGGCGCGCGGCTGGCGACTGAGGCAGCCGTGGAAGGTGAAGCCGGGGTGGGCCCGCGCGAAGGCCTCGAATTCCTCACCGTAGAGCAGCTCGGTTTCGTTGCGCGCACCGTACAGCAGCACCACTTCGCGGCCGCCCTGCGCCAGCAGCTTCTCGATCTGCGGCAGCATCGCACGGTACGGCGTGACGCCGGTGCCGGTGGCGAGCAGCAGGTAGCGCGGGTGCACGTCGCCGGGCTGCAGGCAGAAGCGGCCGTAGGGGCCGCTGGCGTCGACGGTGCCGCCAACGGGCAGTTCGCCCAGCAACCTGGTGGCCGCACCGCCCTCCACGTAGCTCACCGCGATCTCGATGCGCCCGGCTTCAACCGACACGCCCGGAGAGCTGCCCTCGCCCACGGTGGCCACCGAGTAGCTGCGCTTGGTGGGCGTGCCGTCGTCGTACTGGAAGTGGATCTGCAGGAACTGCCCGGGCACGAAGGCCAGCGGCTGGCCGTCCACGCGCTCGAACGCGAGGTGGCGCACGGTGGGCGCCAGCATGCGGCTGTCGACGAGGCGTAGCTGGAAATGGTCGGCCATGAATCGGATTCCGGAAACGGTGCGTGCACCCGGAGGCACCGGGCGGCGAAGGTTGGCCCGCTATAATAGGAGGCTCGCCCATTCCGGTGCAGCCCATGAGTTCCATCCCCGCTCTCGTCGTCGACAACCTGCGCAAAACCTACGGCAACGGCGTGGAGGCCCTCAAGGGCGTCTCGCTGACCGTGCAGCCCGGCGACTTCTTCGCCTTGCTTGGCCCCAACGGCGCCGGCAAGTCCACCCTGATCGGCATCCTCTCCTCGCTGGTGAATTCCAGCGGCGGCGACGCGCAGGTGTTCGGCATCTCGGTCAACAAGCAACGCAGCGAGGCGATGCGCCTGATCGGCCTGGTGCCGCAGGAGATCAACTTCAACCAGTTCGAGAAACCGTTCGACATCTGTGTCAACGAGGCGGGCTTCTACGGCATCCCGCGCAGGATCGCGATGGAACGCGCGGAGAAGTATCTGAAGGAGCTGCGCCTGTGGGACAAGGCGCAACATCAGGCGCGCATGCTCTCCGGCGGCATGAAACGGCGCCTGATGATCGCCCGCGCGATGATGAACGAGCCGAAGCTGCTGATCCTCGACGAGCCCACTGCCGGCGTGGACATCGAGATCCGCCGCTCGATGTGGCAGTTCGTCAGCGGGATCAATGCGGCCGGCACCACGGTGATCCTCACCACGCACTATCTGGAGGAAGCCGAGCAGCTGTGCCGCAACATCGCGATCATCGACCACGGCACCATCGTGGAGAACACCACGATGAAGCGGCTGCTGTCCAAACTCGACGTGGAGACCTTCGTGTTCGACGTCGCCGGCGTGCCGGGCGAGCTGCCCGCGCTGCCCGGCGTCGCGCTGCGCCGCGTGGACGAGCACACGCTGGAAGCGGAGATGGCCCGCACCCACGACCTCAACTCGCTGTTCGCGGCGCTAACCGCGCACGGCATCACGGTGACTTCGATGCGCAACAAGACCAACCGGCTGGAGGAGCTGTTCGTGCGACTGGTGGAGCATGGCCGACAAGAGCCGGGCCGCAACGGCCAGGAGCAAGCCGCATGAGCAACGCCTCGGCCAACCTCGTCGCCCTCAGCACCATCGTGCGCCGCGAGATCGTGCGCATCCTGCGCATTTGGACGCAGACGCTGATCCCGCCGGCGATCACCATGACGCTGTACTTCGTGATCTTCGGCAAGCTGATCGGCAGCCGCATCGGCAGCATCGAACACGGCTACACCTACATGCAGTACCTTGCGCCAGGTCTGGTGATGATGAGCATCATCATGAACAGCTACGGGAATATCTCCAGCTCGTTCTTCGGCGCCAAGTTCAGCCGCGCAGTGGAGGAAATGCTGGTATCGCCGATGCCGAACTGGGTGATCCTCACCGGCTACGTGGCCGGCGCAGTGGCGCGCGGGTTGTCGGTAGGCGCGCTGGTGCTGGGCATCGCGCTGTTCTTCACGTCGCTGCACGTGGCGCATCCGCTGATCACCTTCGCTTCGGTGCTGCTGGGCTCGGTGATCTTCTCGCTGGCCGGCTTCGTCAACGCGGTGTACGCGAAGAAGTTCGACGACATCGCACTGGTGCCGACCTTCATCCTCACCCCGCTCACCTACCTCGGCGGCGTGTTCTATTCCGTCAAGATGCTGAGCGAGCCATGGCAGGCGATCTCGCGCATCAACCCAATCCTGTATATGGTCAACGCCTTCCGTTACGGCGTGCTCGGCATCAGCGACGTGAACGTGGGCGTCGCTTTTGCGGTGATGCTGTTTTTCGTGCTGGCGCTGGGTGCCTTCGGTCTGCAGTTGCTCAAGCGCGGCGTGGGCCTGCGCTCGTAACGAGCTGGCCCCCATGCGCGTCAACAAGTACATCAGCGAAGCCGGCCTGTGCTCGCGCCGCGAGGCGGACGAGCTGCTGCTGGCCGGGCGGGTCACGATCAACGGCGAAGTGGTGACCACCGGTGCCAAGGCGCTGGAAGGCGACGAGGTACGCGTGGACGGCGAGCTGGTCAAGGCGCGCGTGCTGGCCGCCACGCCGGCCGCGAAAAAGGCAGTCTACATCGCGCTGAACAAGCCGGTGGGCATCACCTGCACCACCGACCATAGCGTGGCGGGCAACATCGTCGATTTCGTCGACCACCCGCAACGGATCTTCCCGATCGGCCGGCTGGACAAGGATTCGGAAGGGCTGATCCTGCTCACCAGCAACGGCGACATCGTCAACGAGATCCTGCGCACGGAGAACCACCACGAGAAGGAATACCTGGTGGCGGTGAACAAGCCGGTCACCGAGGAATTCCTCGCCGGCATGGCGCGCGGCGTGCGCGTTCACGGCCAGATGACCCAGCCCTGCCGCACGCGCAGGATCGCCAAATTCGGCTTCGGCATCGTGCTCACCCAGGGCCTGAACCGGCAGATCCGCCTGATGGCGGCGGCGTTCGGCTACCGCGTCACCCAGTTGCGCCGCGTGCGCATCGTCAACGTGAAGCTCGG
>DAIDKO010000025.1 GCA_027450005.1 Rhodanobacter sp.
GCTACGCTGTCGGCGCAGACGACCAACCTGCAGGCATCACAGTCGACGATCCAGGACGCCAACTTCGCGGCGGAGACGGCGAACCTGAGCAAGGCGCAGGTGCTGGAGCAGGCGGGTATCTCGGTGCTGGCCCAGGCCAATGCCCAGCCCCAAGTCGTGCTTCGCCTGGTGCCCTGAGGTCGCGGGACGACGATTCCGCGAACGGCGCACATTCCGTGCCAAGCCCTTGACGGCTAAAGAACGCGGCCCTCGCGCCGAAAAGCATGTAAGTACGTCGTGCGCGCCGGTTGCGTACTTGGCGCAACTCTTGCGAGCGATTCACGGATCCGCGTTTGCGGGGCAGACACCTATGGGACGCCTTCCATGACCTCCATATCAGGCATCGGTACCGGTACCACCGGGACAACGGCTGGAAGCACGACGACAAGCAGCTCCAGTAGCACGGCAGGCAGCTCGGGCAGCGGGAGCGGCGGAACGCCGGGGACCTCGGCGCTGCTGAGTTCGGCTGGCATCGGTTCGGGGCTGAATGTCAACGCCATCATCACGGCCCTGGTGAATGCCCAGCAGGCAGGGCCGGCCCAGCAGATCAGCAACGAGACCACGCAGTTGCAGTCGCAGGAAGCGGGACTGACGGCGCTGAGCAGCTCGCTCAGTTCCATCCAGTCGACGCTTAGCGCCCTCACCAGCACGGTCACCTACAACACCTACAACGCGACCCTCAGCAACACGACGGTCGGCTCGGCGACCACGCTGCCCGATGCGCAGCCGGGCACCTACAGTGTGGTGGTGAGTAATCTCGCGACGGCACAATCGCGCACCAGCGGCGCCTACGCCGCGGGCTCGGCGGTAGGCGCCGGAACTTTGACGGTGAGTGTCGGCAGCAACTCGATGAACATCACGGTGGGCGCCACCGACTCGATCAGTACGATTGCCTCGGCGATCAACCAGTCGAGCAGCAACCCGGGTGTCCAGGCCACCATCATCAACGGCACCAACGGTGCGCAGTTGTTGTTGACATCCACCAAGACCGGCGTGGCCAACGGCTTTACCGTGACCGCCGGAAGTGGCAGCAGCAGCGGGCTTGCCTCGCTGGCAACGACCCTCAATACGCCGGGCAGCCATGAAGCCAGCGACGCCAGCCTGAGCATCAACGGCATCGGCGCGACCAGCGCCAGCAATGCCGTCAGCGGCGTATTGGGCGGGGTCACGCTGAACCTTGCCGCGACGGGCTCGACCACGCTGACGGTGACCCAGGACACCAGCGCGGTGACCGGTGCCATCAACAACTTCGTCAGCGCCTACAACAGCTACGTCAGCACCGCCGCCACGCTGAGCAGCTACGACCCGACCAGCAAGCAGGCCGGTGTGTTGCTTGGCGACTCAACGCTGATGGCCGTCCAGAGCCAGATAAACAGCATCCTGAGCAACGGCGTGGCGGGCAACAGCATCGGTTCGCTCGCGGCGCTGGGCATCGCGCGCAATGCCGACGGTACCCTGTCGGTGAACAGCAATACGCTGAACACTGCGCTGCAAAGCAATCCGGGGGCGGTGCAAAGCCTGTTCGCCGGTTCCAACGGCTATGCCACCGTGCTCAACAGCACGCTGGACGGCTTCACGTCCGGCAACGGCGTCATCACGTCGCGTACCAACAGCATCCAGCAACAGCTCACGAACCTGAGCCAGGAGTCGGCTGCGCTCACCGCGCGCATGAACACTTACGCGACGCAGCTGCGCCAGCAGTACACGGCACTGGACACCCTCATGTCGTCGCTTAACAACACCAGCACCTACCTCACCACCCAGTTGAGCGCGCTGACCGCAAGCACCAGCAACAGCAGCAGCTCCTCGAAGCCTTGATGGAGGCCGTCCCATGACGAATGCCTACATGCGCCAGGCCAGCGCGATGTACCAGCAAACCAGCGTGGCGGGACAAGTCGAGGACGCTGACCCGCACAAGTTGATCGCCATGCTGCTGGATTGCGCGATCAACCGCATCGCACAGGCGCGAACGCACCTCGGTCATGGCGACATCGCCGCCAAGGGCACCAAGGTGACCAAGGCGGTGGCCATCGTAAGCGAGTTGCGCTCGAGCCTGAACCACGAGGCCGGCGGAACGCTGGCCGGGCGCCTCGATGCCCTTTACGACTACATCAATCGCCGTTTGCTGTTCGCGCAACTGAACAACGACGACCGTGCCCTGGCCGAGTGCATCGGCCTGCTCGAACCGGTGCGCGATGGCTGGAACGGCATCCGCCATGCCTACCTTGCCAGCCGTGCCGGAGGGCAAGCGTGAGTGGGGAGTACGCCATGCTCGAACGCGCTCTTGAGGTCAGTAACGCGATGCTCGCCGCCGCCCGTGAAGGGGACTGGGACAAGCTCCCCCGGATGGAAGTGGAGCGCGCGCCACTGCTGCGCGCGGCGCATCCCCGCGACATGCGGACCCGTGAGCTGCTGCAGCAGTTGTTAGCCTGCAACGAGGAGATGCTGAGCTTGGCAGCGCGTGCGCGCGCCGAGATCGCCAACGCTTTGGTCAAGCACGGCCACGCGCACCAGGCTTTGCGCACCTATGTCGATCTGGCGCGCTAGCGGTGGCATCCTGCCGCAAACCTGACCGGGGTACGGTGCCCGGTCGTCGTGCCGACGGCATGGGGGTGCATCATCACGCTTGTTCCACGCCCGTCTGGCGAGCATCGTGCTGCAGTCGAGTGGTCCTTGGGCCAGTCCGGTCCGGACAGCAACCGTGGAGCCGCCATGGCAGCCAGTCGTTGGGATGAATTCGAACAGCGCCTCAGCAGCGTCGAGCAACTGCATGCCGACTGCGAGCCGCTGGCGTGGCCACCTGCCCAGGAGCTCATGCAATCGTTGGCTGATCGCAATGCCAACCTGCTGGCTACGCTCGCCTCGCTGGAGGAGCGCCGCACCGACCACGGCGAAGAGGAAAGTCCGTTGATGCAGGAGATCCTTCGGATGGACGCCAAGCTCACCGCGCTGGTCGAGATCGTCAACCAGATGCTGGCGCCGACGGCCTCGCTGCCGCCGCGCCAGACGCTGCGCTTCAACGCCGTGGGTGCCGTGCTGCCGAACACCATGCTGCCGAAGGGCGAAGGCATGCTGCTCCGCATCCGTTTCGATGCCTGTCGCAGCCTTCCGCTGGAATTGCCGGCACGCCTGTCGCGTAGTCTGGACCAAGGGCAAAGCTTCGTGGAGTTCACATTGCACGGCGATGCCACGAGTGACGCAATTGAGCGTCTCGTGTTTCGCCATCATCGACGCAAAGTGGCAGGGGCGCGTCAACAAGCCGGCTGAGGCCGCCAAGTGCAAATGTGATGGCCATCACGGATGCCAAAACCGCCAAAAATACTTCGCATCGCGGTTCTTTGGCGACGGAATCAGCCGCGGTGCACCCGCTGAAGTGGGCTAAAGCCCTTGCATGGCAAGAGGTTACATGGGCGAATTTCATCGGGTGGTGCCGTGCGACCAGCGTGAGCGTGCCGTGAATTCGTCGTCGTTGACGTTTTGTTGTCGCGTGATTCGTCAAAGTTGGCCCCGATGTTGCTCGTCGTTCAGTGCGCCAGTGACGGAAAGCTGGCACTGATGAAGCGACGTACCCTGCAGGAAGCCCAGGGGTGCGTGATGTGGTTAAGGAACAGGGGCTATGCATAAATTCGATTTTCTCGTCATCGAGTCGAACGCGACTCGTGCAGAGGCGGTGATGTCTGCACTGCACTTCCTGGGCTACCACCCGCAGCGCGCGGTGGATTGCGTGGGTGTTGAAGAGGCCACGCATGCCTGGCAGGGGGCCTACGTGG
This sequence comes from Rhodanobacter sp., assembly GCA_027450005.1. Lineage (GTDB taxonomy): Bacteria > Pseudomonadota > Gammaproteobacteria > Xanthomonadales > Rhodanobacteraceae > Rhodanobacter_A. The sequence continues at coordinate 3,810 of DAIDKO010000025.1, forward strand.
GCAGTGACAGCGACGAGGCCATGGTGCAGCGCCAGCTTGACCTTCTGGGTGTCGCGGCGAAGCGCGCCGCGCTGCTGGTTGCCGCCGATGCTCCGCTGGCGGCGCATTTCATGAAGTCGGCCGCGCCGCGATCTGCCTTGGTGGATATTCCGTTGCTGTACGAGCAGATGTCCGAGGCGTTGCGCGGCATCCATGCGCGCATGCTCGGCGGGCAGGCCGGTGCGCTGCGCTTCGTCGGCCATTCGGCGCCGATGCTGCACGTCAATGCGTTGATCCGCCAGGTGGCTCCGTTCGATTCCACCGTGCTGGTGCTGGGCGAATCCGGCACCGGCAAGGAGATGGTGGCGCGTGCCGTCCATGAGCAGTCCGCGCGCCGCGACAAGCCGTTCGTGGCGATCAATTGCGGCGCGATCCCGGCCGATCTGCTGGAAAGCGAGCTGTTTGGCCACGATAAAGGCTCGTTCACCGGCGCCGTCAGTGCGCGCAAGGGACGCTTCGAACTGGCCGAGGGCGGCACGCTGTTCCTCGATGAGATCGGCGACATGAGCCTGTCCATGCAGGTCAAGCTGCTGCGCGTGCTGCAGGAACGCGTATACGAGCGCGTAGGCGGTACCAAGACCCAGCGGTGCGACGTGCGCATCATTGCCGCCACCCATCGCGACCTGGAAACCGCGATTGCCGAAGGCCGCTTCCGCGAAGACCTGTATTACCGCCTCTCGGTGTTCCCGCTGGAACTGCCGTCCCTGCGAGAGCGGCTGGAAGACCTACCGGTACTGATCGAGGAGTTCAACCAGCGACTGGCGCGCCGTGGCCTCGACGTGGCGCGCTTCAGTGCCGGGGCGATGCAGGCACTGTGCGAGCACGCCTGGCCGGGCAACGTCCGCGAGCTCGCCAACCTGGTCGAGCGCATGGCGATCCTCTGCCCGCATGGCGAGGTGCGCGTCAGTGAATTGCCGCCGAAATACCGACGCCTACCCCCAGGAGAAGAGGTGCGAGGCGCAGCGCTGCTGGCGCTGATGGAGTCGCCGCGCCCAGTGTTCGGGACCATCGGCCAGCAGGCGGCCGACGAAGCACACCGCCTGCTGCCCGACGAAGGCATCGACCTGAAGGATCACCTCGCCGAGATCGAAGTGGGCCTGATCCGCCAGGCGCTCGATGCCGCCGATGGCGTCGTGGCCCATGCCGCCCGCCTGCTTCGCATGCAGCGCACCACCCTGGTGGAGAAGCTGCGCAAGTACGGCCTGCACACCAACGGCATGGCCGCCTGAGCTTCACCTTCTTGCAGGCGCCCGTGCTGATGCGTATCGGGTTGTGCTGCAGGCATCGGAGCACAAACGGAGTCGTCATGGCACGGGTCGTGCATTTGACTCAAGGGAACCCGTCGCATGACGGGATTCCGTCTTCCCTCCATCACCGTGGGGCAAGGTCATGAGCACCATCGACATCAACAACCTGCTCGCCCAGATGCGCCAGATGACGGCGCAGGCCAACCTGCCGGAAGCCGCAGTGGCTAACAGGGCCGGTGGAGGTCAAATGGATTTCGCCACGCTGCTGCGGCAATCCATTGCTGCGGTTGGCAACACGCAGATGGAGGCTGGGCGCATGGCGGCGAGCTTCGAGCGTGGCGACCCCGGTGCGGACCTCGCCAAGACCATGATCGCCGTGCAGAAGGCCGACCTTGCGCTGCGCTCGACGGTCGCGGTCCAGAACAAGCTGGTAGGCGCCTACCAGGACATCATGAACATGTCGGTTTGATCGGCGCCTCGATCACCGCGCAACCCTGACCGACGAGCATCAGCATGGCCGACAACGCCATTGCGACGACCGGCAACGACAACGCCGGCGTGCGCCTGGACTCCTTCAAGCAGATCGCCCGCAACCCTGCGATGCGCCAGCTCGTGCTGCTGGTTGCGGTGGCGGCGGCCGTCGCGTTGGGCGTGGCGGTCGTGCTGTGGTCGCGCGGGCCCAACTACGCGTTGCTGTACGCAGGGCTGGACCAGAAGGACGCCGCAGCGATCACGCAACAACTGCAGGCTAGCGGGGCCTCATACAAGCTGAGCAGTGACGGCACGTCGATCATGGTGCCGGCGTCGGACCTCGGTGCGTTGCGTCTGCAACTGGCATCCAAGGGCCTTCCGGAGGGCAGTGCCGCACTCGACACGCAGTCGGCCAACGACTCTCCGTTTGGCATGAGCGACCTTGCAGAACGCACGCGCTACCAGCAGATGCTGGAAAGCGACCTCGATTCCACCATCGCCTCGCTGCAATCCGTGCGCGCGGCGCGCGTGCACCTGGCACTGCCCAAGCCGTCGGCCTTCATCCGGGACAACCACCAAGCCAGCGCCTCGGTACTGCTCACGCTGTACCAGGGGCGTTCGCTGGATGCGGGGCAGGTCGCCGCCATCGTGCACCTGGTGGCGGCCAGCGTACCCGGGCTGGAGCCTGGCCAAGTCTCCGTGGTCGACCAGCAAGGCCAACTACTTACTGGCAATGCCGACGCGCCCGGCGCCGCCGGGGACAACCGCCTCAGGCTGGCCACTCAGATCGAGAACATCTACGCGCAGCGTATCGAAGACCTGCTGACGCCGCTGGTCGGTCCAGGTCGCGTGCATGCGCAGGTGAACGTGGATCTCGACTTCAGCCGGACCGAAAAGGCCACGGAGACCTACAACCCGGACAAGCCCGCCCTGCGCAGCGAGCAGGTCAGCAGCGAACAGCGTACCGGGGGTAGTGCCGCCGGTGGCGTCCCCGGCGCGCTCAGCAACCAGCCGCCGAAGACCGTGACCCAGCCCACCGCGGCCAAGCCCAATGCCGGCACGGCTGCCACCCCTGGCAGCAGCACGGCGTCCTCGAGCGCCGGTAGCGAAAGCTCGAGCAGCGCGACACGCAACTACGAACTGGACCGCACAATCAGCCACGTTAGCGATCCGGCAGGCCGGCTCGATCGCCTCACCGTGGCCGTGCTGGTCGATGACAAGCTGGTCACCACCGCCGCCACCACCGGCGCGAAAGCCGTACAGAAGGAAGTGCCATTTACCCCGCAGGAGCTGCAGCACCTCACCGATCTGGTGAAGAATGCAGTGGGCTTTGACGCCACGCGCGGTGACAGCGTCAGCGTAATCAACCAGCCGTTCCATCACAGCGCCACGCCGGATACCGAGCTGTCAGTACCGTTTTGGGAGCGCCCGGGCATGCTGGATCTCATCAAGCAGTCGGTGGGCATCCTGATCGCGTTGCTGGTGGCTTTCGGTCTGCTGCGGCCTTTGCTGAAGAACCTGATGCGAAGCATGCCGGCGACGGCCACTGCCCTGCCAACGCCGGTGCCGACCGTGTCGGTGCGCGTGGGCGACGACGAGGCGCATTCGCGCGATTCGAGCCACTATGCAGCACCGGCGCATGCGGTACGCATCGACACCGCGCCGTCGCAGGTCTACGAGCATCGCGTGGACCAGGCCCGCCGGATGGTGGGTGAAAACTCCAAGCAGGTCGCGCAGGTCGTTCGCAACTGGGTGAACGAAGATGGCAACTAACCGCCACGATGCGACGATCACGGGCGCCCAGCGTGCTGCCATCCTCCTGCTGACGCTGGGCGAGCAGAACGCCGCCGAAGTACTCAAGCACCTCAGTGCGCGCGATGTGCAGTCGGTCGGCACGGCGATGGCCGGTCTTTCCAGCGTTTCGCGCGAGCAGGTCGAAAAGGTGCTCGACAAGCTCAGCGAAGACATGGGCATGCAGACCTCGCTAGGCGTGGGTACCGAGGATTACATCCGCAAAATCCTCACCAACGCGCTGGGCGAAACCAAGGCCGGCGGCCTGATCGACCGCATCCTGCTCGGCCGCAGCAGCAAGGGACTGGAATCGCTGAAGTGGATGGAAAGCCGCGCGATTGCTGAGATGATCAATCAGGAGCATCCGCAGATCATCGCGCTGGTGCTGGCGCACCTGGAGCCGGACCAGGCCGCCGAGGTGATCGGCTACCTGCCACCGCGCACGCGCAGCGACGCAGTGATGCGTATCGCCACGTTGGATGGCGTGCAGCCGCACGCACTGAACGAGCTGGACGAGATCATGGAGCGCCAGTTCAACGGAAACACCAAGAAGCTCAAGTCGGCCAATGTCGGCGGGCTGAAGGCGGCTGCCAACATCCTGAACGCCATGGACAGCAGCCGCGAAGCCGAGTTGATGACGGCGATCCGAAGCCAGGACAGCGCGCTGGGGGGGCGTATCGAGGACCTGATGTTCGTCTTTGAGGATCTTGCCGACCTCGACGACCGCAGCATGCAGACCCTCCTGCGCGAAGTACCGTCGGGCATCCTGATCACCGCGCTGAAGGGAGCCGAGCCGGGGATCCGCGAAAAGATCTTCGCCAACATGTCCAAGCGCGCCGCGGACATGATGCGCGACGACCTTGAAGTGAAGGGTCCGGTGCGACTTTCCGAAGTCGATGCGGCGCAGAAGGAAGTGCTGGCCGCTGCCCGCAAGCTGGCCGATGCCGGCCAGATCAACCTGGGCGGTGGCGGCGGGGATGACTACGTATGATGGTCGCTGCGATCCATGATGTTGGCAAAGGCTACGAGCGCTGGGAGTTGCCCAACGTCGGCGATGGTGGTGCGTCTGCGTCCCACGCCGCCAACGATCTGCCGCCACAACCGACCGTGCGTGATCTCGAGGCGCTGGAACAGCAGGCGCGCGACGAAGGTCGTGCTGCCGGTATGGCCGAAGGGCGGGCGATTGCTCAGCAGGAGTTGCTGCAGCGGTTGGCGCAGTTCGATGCCCTCTGCGAAGCGGCGGCTCGACCTTTAAAGGCGATGGATGACCAAGTGCTGCGGGAACTGGCGCAACTGGCGATGGTGGTGGCCGGTCGCGTGGTCGCGCACGAGCTTAAGCTATCCCCCGAGCTGGTCGCCCATGCGGTACGCGAAGCGTCGGGCGCGTTGCCGGCGGCCACGCGCGAGTTGCGCGTGCGACTCCATCCGCAGGATCTCGCCTTGCTGCAAAGCCTGGGCGCGGTGGAGAAGTACTGGACCCTGCAGGCCGATCCCGCGCTGGCGCGCGGCGATTGTGTGCTGGAGGGGGAACGCTCGCGGCTGGACGCGCGGGTGGAAACCCGCCTGGCAGCACTGGCGGACGCCGTGCTGGGCGAGGCCGGCCAGACGTTGGAGGGCGAACCATGACCGCAGACACCGATCCGGCGATCCGGCGCGGTCACTGGCAGCGCCAGATCATGCGCCAGCTTGCACGTGCACAAGCCGCGCGCATCCTTACCGTGGAGGGAAGCCTGCGTCGCGTGGTCGGCCTAACCCTGGAGGCTGAAGGCTGTGAGGCCGCGCTGGGTGCACGCTGCCTGGTGGATACCGCCGCCGGTGGTGAGCTGGAAACCGAGGTGGTCGGCTTCGCCGATGAGCGCCTGCTGCTGATGCCAGTGGGCGATATGCACGGCGTGCTACCGAACGCGCGCGTGCGGCCCAGGGCGCGAAGCGGCGGCCTGCCGGTAGGCGCGCACCTGCTCGGTCGCGTAGTCGGTGCCGATGGCTTGCCATTGGATGGCTACGGTCCGCTCGACCTTGACGAGCACGCCGCGCTGAAGAACGAGCCGATCAACCCGATGGCGCGCAAGCCCATCGACGCGCCACTGGACGTGGGGGTGCGCGCGATCAACGCCCTGCTCACGGTCGGACGCGGTCAGCGCATCGGATTGTTCGCCGGTTCCGGCGTGGGCAAGTCCACTCTGCTTGGCATGATGACCCGCTACACCAACGCCGACGTAGTGGTGGTGGGTCTGATCGGCGAGCGCGGCCGCGAGGTGAAGGAATTCGTCGAACACACGCTGGGCGAGGAAGGCCGCCGCCGTGCGGTGATCGTGGCCGCGCCCGCCGACGCGCCGCCCCTGAAGCGCCTGCGCGGCGCACAGTACGCGACAGCCATCGCCGAATGGTTCCGCGACCGTGGCCAGCGCGTGTTGTTGCTGATGGACTCGCTCACTCGCTTTGCCCAGGCACAGCGCGAGATTGCCCTCGCTATCGGCGAACCGCCGGCCACCAAGGGCTATCCGCCTTCGGTGTTCGCGATGATGCCGGCGCTGGTGGAGCGCGCAGGCAACGATGCAGAAGGCAAAGGTTCCATCACTGCCTTCTATACCGTGCTCACCGAAGGCGACGACTACCGGCACGATCCCATCGCCGACGCGGCGCGCGCGATCCTGGACGGCCACGTGGTGCTTTCGCGCGACCTGGCCGAGGCCGGTCACTACCCCGCAATTGACATCGAGGCCTCGATCAGCCGCGTGATGCCGCAGGTGGTGGCGCGCGAGCACCTGCAGTCGGCGCAGCGTTTTCGCCGGGTCTACTCGGCCTACCGCCAGCAGCGTGACCTGATCGCCGTCGGTGCTTACCAAAAGGGCTCCGACCCGCAGGTCGACCAGGCCATCGAGATGTGGCCGCAGTTGCGAGACTTCCTGCAGCAGGAGGTGGACGAGCCGGTGACCCTGGCCGCCGCCGTCGAACGTCTCGCCCTCATCGCCGAACGGGTGACCGCATGAACTCGCGCTCCGAACGCTTGCAACCGGCAGCGGACCAGGCCCACCAGAAAGCCGAGGATGCGCTGGCGAAATTCGCCATGCAGCAACAGGCATTGGCCAAGGCCGAGCACCAGTTGGACGAGTTGGAGCGCTACCGGCGCGAATACGCCGAGGCCGGCAACGGGCCAGTCAGTGTCACGGCGCTACTCAATCGCCAACAGTTCGTCGCGCGGATCGATCAGGCGATCGCGCAGCAGGTAGCCGAAGTGAACCGCCAGCACCGCCGGCTCGACCAGATGCGCGACCACTGGCGGCAGGCGCATGCCCGCGAAAGTGCGCTGGACACCGTGATAGCGCACCACCAGGAGCATGAACGCCGCGCCGAAGAGCGCCACGAACAAGCCGAGATCGACGAACGCATGCAGCATCGCCGGCCGCGCTGACGCACCGCCGCCGTTTGCCTGCACAGGAGTCCCGCCATGCCCGCACCTGCCGCCCTTCCCCCCTTGCCGATGGCTTCCAGCATGTCCGGTGTGCCGGCCGCCACGCCCGGTGACGAGGCGTCGCCCAGCCCGTTCGATCAGCACCTCCAGGCGGCGCGTACTGCGCAAGGCACCGACGCGACGCCATTATCAGACCCGCCAAACGCATCGGATACAGCCCAGCTCGCCGCAAATGCGCATGAGGTTGCAGCTGCCGCCGATACCAACGGCAAACCCGCGCAGAAGCCGAACATGGCCACCCTTGCCTCTTCCTCCACCGCGCCGGCTGCAAAGAGCGCCGTCGTCACCGAAGCGCCATTGGCCCCGTCCGCGCACGCGGATGCCAACCTGATCGATACTGCCCTCGCCAGGGCGCAGGCTGCCCCGGCCACCTCCGGCGCTGCTGGGGTGGGCGCTGCGACGGACGTCAAGGCGGTCGCGACGAAAGCGGTCGAACCGGATAGTCAGGCAGTTGCCTCGCTGGCGGGCACCATGCTCGCCATGCTCGGCCAGATTAGTGGGGCCGCCCCCGGAGCGGCCGTCACCGAAGCGGATAGCGGCAAGATTACTGCGGATGGCGCGGCATCGGGTCGTGGCAAGGCGGCAGGCGTCCTGCGCCAAGCGGCGGCGCAGGATGGCCAGTCAGGTCCCGCCGTGGCCGTCACGTCCGCGGCCAGCCTCGCCAACGCCATGGGCAACGCCGCCGGCATGCCCGCGGTAGCCAGTTCGGGGGCCCACAAGGATCGCGCTCTGGATGCGTTGGCACTGGCTACCTCGCCGGCGCCGGCGGCTACCTCGAGGACGTTGGCGCCGGTCACGCCAGCGTTGCAGTTGTCGTCAGCGCCGGGCAGTAGCGGTTTTGCCGGCGAGCTCGGCCAGCAGGTGGTATGGCTTGCCCAGCAGGGCATGCAGCAGGCGAAGGTCCGCTTGCACCCGGAGGACCTCGGCGCGCTCGACGTGAAACTCAGCGTGAGCCAGGGACGTGTGGACGTCGTGTTCAGCGCTCAGCATCCGGCGGCCGTCGCGGCCGTGCAGCAAAGCCTGCCTCAACTCGGCCACATGCTGGCTCAGCACGGCCTCGCGCTTGGCCATGCTGAAGTCGGCCAGCAACAGGGCCGCGGCGCTGGCCATGCGCGCAGCGATGGCGAAGCGTTGGCGACTGCCGACGAGAGCGGCAACACTCCCGGCGGTGGCTCGATGGGGGCCACTATCAGCCGCATCGGTCTACTCGACGCGTTCGCCTGAGTCCGCGGCGGCCGCGTCGCAAAGACGCCAGCTTCATCGCGGTTTCGCTTACATGGTCGGGTGTCGCGATGGTGGCGCGGCGGTCTTCCGACGCACGTCAAAAAAGTGCCATTGGCCAGCGAGTCGCGGCGAGAGCACACGCGCTTCATTCCACAACGTTCAAGCCAGTCAGCACCAAAGCCGCATTCGGGACGTGGCTTTGCTTTGGCACACGGATTGCATCCAACGCAGCATCCACGCGATAGATCGAGGGTTTCATGGCAGACGAGGAAAAAGCGGCGGCACCGGTGGCACCGGCTACCAAGTCGCGCAAGCCGATGATGATCATCGGTGCAGCAGTCGTGCTGGCCTTGGCGGGCGGCGGCTACGTCCTGAAGACAAGACTGGCGTCGCATCCGGGAGGGCAGGCGCGGGGCGAGGAGTCCAAGGTGGATCTCTACTTGCCGCTGGATCCGCCCTTCGTCGTGAACTTCAAGGACGGCGATTCGCTGCGCTATCTGCAGGTGTCGGTGACGCTGATGTCGCACGATCCCAAGGCGATCAGCGCGGCCAAGGACGCCGATCCGGAAATCCGGGACGCGCTGGTATCGCTGTTCAGCAACCAGGACTTCACGGTGATCGTCACGGCGGCCGGTCGCCGCAATCTACAGGAAAAGGCACTGGCGACCGTGCGCAAGATCGTCAAGGCGCACACCAACGGGCAGTCCGATGTCGAAGCCTTGTATTTCACCAGCTTCGTGATGCAGTGATGGGGGACTTGCGCGCATGAGCGACCTGCTTTCCCAGGACGAAATCGACGCGCTGCTTGACGGCGTGACCGACGGCGCGGTGGAGACCGGCAGCGATCAGCCGCTGCCTCGCGATGCGGTGTTGTCCTACGACTTCACCCAGCAGGATCGCATCGTGCGCGGTCGCTTGCCGACCCTGGAGATGGTCAACGACCGTTTCGCGCGCTATTTCCGGACCGGCCTGTTCAGCGTGCTGCGCAAGACCAGCGAGGTATCCGTGCTGGGCGTGAAGATGGTGAAGTTCGCCGAGTACGTGCATGGTCTGGTGGTGCCCACCAACTTGAATCTTGTGAAGATCAAGCCGCTGCGTGGCACGGCGCTGGTGGTGTTCGAACCGCGCCTGGTCTTCAGCGTGATCGATAACTTCTTCGGCGGGGACGGCCGCTTCCACGCGCGCATCGAGGGACGCGACTTCACTGCCACTGAAAACCGCGTGATCCAGATTCTGCTGGCCGAGCTATTCACCGCGATGACGGAGGCGTGGTCGCCGGTGCTGGGGCTGAACTTCGAGTACCAGAGCTCGGAGATCAACCCGCAGTTCGCCAACATCGTCAGCCCCACCGAGACGGTGGTGGTGTCGCGCTTTCACATCGAACTCGACGGTGGGGGCGGAGAGATCCATCTCACCATGCCGTACGCGATGGTCGAGCCGATCCGCACCCTGCTCGATGCGGGTGTCCAAAGCGATCGCGTCGACCGCGATGATCGCTGGGCAGAGATGCTGCGCGAGGAGGTGGTCGACGCCGAAGTACCGCTGAGTTCGGAACTGCTCGAGATCGAGATCACCTTGGGCGACTTTCTCCGGCTCCGCCCAGGCGACGTCATTCCGATCCAGTTGCCTGAGCTGGCCACCGTGTATGCCGAGGACGTGCCGCTCTTCCGCGCCCGCTACGGCCAAGCCAACGGCCGGAATGCGATCCGTTTCCATACCCAGGTCGGCCGGCGCGAACTGCGCGCCGCCGTCGACCCACTCAGCCGAGAAGAGAGCGCATGAACCAGTCCAGTGAAGCTATGGCCGAGAACGCCAGCGACCGCGTCGAATTCGATTCGCTGCGCGGTGGTGCGGCTGCCGCCACCGGTGAAGTCAACCTCGACATGATCCTCGACGTGCCAGTGACCCTGGCGATGGAGGTCGGCCGCACCCGCATCAGCATCCGCAACCTGCTGCAGCTCAACCAGGGCTCGGTGGTGGAACTGGATCGCGCCGCCGGCGAGCCACTCGACGTGTTCGTCAACGGCACCTTGGTCGCGCATGGCGAGGTGGTGGTGATTAACGAAAAGTTCGGTATACGCCTGACCGACGTGATCAGCCCGGCCGAGCGCGTGCGCAAGCTAAGGTGAGGTCATGATCCGGTTCTGGAAGACGGACGGGGCGGTCAGGGCGCGAGCCGGGATTCGGCTTGCGGCCATGCTGCCTTTGGCGGCCCCGGCGACCGACATCAACGTGGGTGGCGAGTTGCTGCGGGTGCTGCTCAGCCTCGTGGCGGTGGTGGCGCTCATCTTCGCGGCGGGCTGGCTGAGCCGGCGCCTGCAGGCGCGCAGCCGCCCGGGCGGGCGGCGCATCCGCTGCGTGGAGGCGATGGCATTGGGCGCGCGCGACCGAGTGCTCCTGATCGAGGCCGATGGGAAGCGCCTGCTGATCGGCGCGGGGCCGGGCGGCATGCGCACCCTGCACGTCTACGAGGGCGAGGCACCGATGCAGGAGGATCCTCCCGCACTGCTGGCGGTGCCCGACCTTGCTCAACTGCTGTCGCGCTGGAGGGGGAAATCGTGAGCCGAGCCATTGCCTGGTCCCGCTGGTGGCTGGCGTTCGCTGTGTTGTTGTTACCGCTGTGCGCGCTGGCTGCGCCGCAGGCGACACGTGCCGTCGCGCCCGTGGGCACCGCGCCGGCCCTGTCGATGCCTGCGAGTCCATCCGGCCTTGGTAGCGCGGGCATCCCCGTGCTGACCGTGCGCAACGCGCCGGATGGCACGAAGAATTGGACCCTATCGTTGCAGATGCTCGCGCTGCTGACTGCGCTGACCATGCTGCCGGCGATCTTCCTGATGATGACGTCGTTCACGCGCATCATCATCGTGCTCGGCTTCCTGCGGCAGGCGCTAGGCACGCAATCGACGCCACCGAACCAGGTTCTGCTGGGGTTGGCGCTATTCCTCACTCTGTTCGTCATGTCGCCGGTGTTGAACCGCTCTTATGCAGACGGCGTGAAGCCTTACATGGACGGCCAGATGAGCGTGGAGCAGGCGCTGCCGGCCGCGACCGCGCCTTTCAAGCGCTTCATGCTCGACCAGACGCGCGAGGCCGATCTGCAGCTGTTCACCAAGCTGGCCGGCGAGCAGCCCTACGCAAGCAAGGCGGACGTGCCATTCAAGGTGGCGATGCCGGCCTTCCTCACTTCGGAACTCAAGACGGCGTTCCAGATGGGCTTCCTGTTGTTCATACCCTTCCTCATCATCGACCTGGTCGTCGCCAGCGTGTTGATGTCGATGGGCATGATGATGGTGTCGCCTTCGCTTATCTCGCTGCCGTTCAAGATCATGCTGTTTGTGCTGGTGGACGGCTGGACGCTGCTGCTAGGGACGCTCGCGCGGAGCTTCTACACATGAGCGGCATGCCGGCGTTTGCCTGCTTGACCCTCCGGTGCCTGTGCTGGGGCGCACCCCGCGGGCGTCACGAAGGCCGGGCGAACGCAGAAGCCAGGGCCCTCGTCGCTGCGATCCGCTCGCCCGGGCGGCGTCTATGGAATCGGCAGGGACGTTGCCGATGACTCCCGAATCGATTATGGAAATCGGCCAGCATGCGCTCTATGTCGCGATGCTGATCGCGGCGCCGATGCTGCTCACGGCGCTGTTGGTCGGCCTGTTGATCGGCGTGATCCAGGCAGCCACGCAGATCAACGAAATGACCTTGAGCTTCATACCCAAGCTGGTCGCGATGGCACTTGTTGCCCTGATCGCCGGGCCTTGGATGCTGCGCCTTCTGGTGCACTACACCGCGCAACTGATCGAGGGCCTGCCGGGGATGATCCGGTGATGACGTTCGACGTAGCACTGCTGTTGCCGTGGATGGACCGGTTCCTGTGGGCCCTTGCCCGCGTTGGCGGCCTATGTCTTGTGGCACCGGTGTTCGGTGCATCGGTGCTGCCGATGCGCGTGCGCGCGGGTACGGTGGTCATGCTGACCCTGGTGCTGGTTCCGCTTACGCCGGACGTGAAGGATGTGCTCGGCGCCGCCGGCATGGTCAACCTGGCTAGTCAGTTCGTGGCGGGCGCGGCGGTGGGGTTCGTGTTGCAACTGGTGTTCGATGCGGTTCAGTTCGGTGGCGGTCTGGTAGGGCAGGGCATGAGCCTAGGCTTTGCCGAGGTGGTCGATCCGCAGGCCGGCGGTAACGCCAATGTGTTGGGTCAGTTCTACCTGGCATTGGTGACCCTGCTTTTTCTGGCGATGGACGGCCATCTCCAGCTGATTGCCTTGCTGGCCGAGAGCTTTCGCCACGCGTCGCCGAGCCATTTCGGACTCGACACCAATGGCTTGCATGCGGTGATGGTGTTCGGCGTGCGGCTGTTTGGCGGGGCGTTGCGCGTGGCCCTTCCGGCAATGACCTCGCTGCTACTGGTGAACATCGGTTTCGCCGCGATCAGCCGTGCGGCGCCGTCGATGAACCTTTTTGCGGTGGGTTTTCCGATCACCGTGTCGCTGGGCTTCATCGCCTTGTGGCTGTCGTTACCCAGCCTGCCCGGTGCATTCAGCACCTTGCAGGATGCCGCCTGGGACTTGATGCGTCGTCTACTGGTCGGGTAGGCCGGATTGGGATATGGCTGACGACAGCGACCAGGAAAAAACCGAACAGCCGACAGAAAAGCGGCTGAGAGAGTCGCGCGAAAAAGGGGAAATCCCACGATCGCGCGACCTCTCGGGTGCGGCGGTGGTGCTGGCCGGTGTGGCGGCGCTGATGGCCGGTGGCCGCGCGTCGTTCGAGCACGCTCGAAACATCTTCCTGCTTGGACTGGGGTATTCGCGCGAAGCACTGTTTTCGGACGCATTGCCGCAACAGGTGCTGCGCGCGGCGATGCGCGAGGCACTGGCGCTGTTCGCGCCGGTGGCTCTGGCCACGCTACTGGCTGCGCTGGCCGCACCCGTGCTGCTGGGGGGATTGAACTTCAGTACGCAGGCGCTTGAGCCGAAGTTCAGCCGCCTTGATCCGATTGCCGGCCTAGGGCGCATCTTTGCGATGCGTGGCCTGGTGGAACTGGGCAAGGCCCTGCTCAAGGTGGTGTTCATCGGCACGGTATTGGCGCTTCTGCTGCGTCATTGGCAACCTAGCATCCAGGCGACCGGACGCGGCTCCCCGATGGATGGCATCGCGGAGGCGATGAGCCTGATGGGCCAGGCCGCACTGTGGTTCGGCGGCATTCTGATGTTGCTCGGTGGCATCGATGCGGCTTACCAGAAGTACGACCACGACAAGGGCCTGCGCATGAGCCGGCAGGAGATCAAGGATGAAATGAAGGAGAGCGAAGGCAGTCCCGAGATCAAGGGCCGCATTCGCCAAGTGCAGATGGCGCAGGCGCGGCGCCGCATGATGCAGGAGCTGCCCAAGGCTGACGTGGTGGTGGTCAACCCCACCCATTTCGCGGTAGCCCTGCGCTACGACGACGGACGAATGGGCGCGCCGCGGGTGATCGCCAAGGGCGCGGACATGCTGGCTCAGCAGATCCGCCTCGTGGCCAGCAGCCATCGCATTCCGCTGGTCGAGGCGCCGCCGCTGGCACGAGCTTTGTATGCCTCCACCAGGCTGGGCCAGGAAATCCCCGCTTCGCTTTATGTGGCGGTGGCTCAGGTGCTCGTTTACGTCTACCAGCTGAAGCAGGCTGCGACGCAGGGTGAAGCGCCTCCGCCCGCACCAAACCCCGAGGTCGATCCGGATCTGATGGGGCCCTATCGCTAACACGCACGAGTCAAAACCATGACGGGCACGCAGGTATTGGGCAGTTTCAGGCAACTGGCGCGACGGGGCGCCGGCGCTCCGGTCATGATGTTGGTGATGCTGGCAATGATGATGTTGCCGCTGCCGCCGTTCCTGCTCGACATCCTCTTCAGCTTCAACATCGCGCTGTCGCTGGTGATCCTGCTGGCGGTGGTCTACGTGATGCGGCCGCTGGAGTTCGCCGCGTTCCCCACCGTAGTGCTGATGGCTACGCTGCTGCGACTGGCGCTGAACATTGCCTCTACCCGCGTGGTGCTGCTGCACGGCCACGATGGCCCGGGCGCCGCCGGCAAGGTGATCCAGGCATTCGGCGAATTCGTGATCGGTGGCAACTTCGCCGTGGGTCTGGTGGTGTTCGCCATCATCACCATCATCAACTTCGTGGTGGTCACCAAGGGTGCTACCCGCGTGTCCGAGGTGACTGCGCGCTTTACCCTCGACGCCATGCCCGGTAAGCAAATGGCCATTGACGCCGACCTCAACGCCGGACTGCTCACACAGGAGCAGGCGCGCGAGCGCCGCCAAGAGGTGCGTGAGGAGGCGGACTTCTACGGTTCGATGGATGGTGCCTCGAAGTTCGTGCGCGGCGATGCCACCGCTGGCATCCTGATCCTGCTAATCAACATCGTCGGCGGCTTCTTCGTCGGCGTGATGCAGCATGGCCTGTCCGCCAGCCAAGCCGCGCACACCTATACCCTGCTGACCATTGGCGATGGCCTGGTGGCTCAGGTGCCGGCACTGATGCTGTCGGTAGCCACCGCGATCATCGTCACACGCGTGTCGCGTGCGCAGGACATGGGGCGCCAGCTCGCTGGCCAGGTCTTCGGCCAGCCGCGCGCGCTGGCAGTGGCTGCGGTGGTCCTCGGCGTGATGGGCATGATCCCCGGCATGCCGAATCTTGCCTTCCTGCTACTGAGCAGCGTGTGCGGTGGCGCGGCATGGCTGCTGTTCAAGCGTCAGCGCGAGACCCGCGAAAAGCTGGCCGCCGCGCCGGTCGAGGCGCCGGCCGCCACCGTGCCGGCGGAGCGGGTAGAACTAGGCTGGGACGACGTCACGACCGTCGATCCGCTGGGCCTGGAGGTGGGCTACCGACTGATCCCACTGGTGGATACGCACCAGGGCGGCGAGCTGATGGGGCGGATCAAGTCGGTGCGTCGCAAGCTGTCGCAGGAGCTGGGCTTCCTGATCCCCGCCGTGCACATCCGCGACAACCTCGACCTGGGCCCCAACACCTATCGCATCACGCTGATGGGCGTGCCGATGGGTGAGGCGGAGGTCCATACCGAACGCTTGCTGGCGATCAACCCGGGCCAAGTGCACGGCACAGTGGCTGGCATCGCCACGAAGGACCCGGCCTTCGGCCTGGAGGCGGTGTGGATCGAGCTGGGCCAGCGCGAACTAGCGCAAAGCTACGGCTACACCGTGGTCGATCCGGCCACGGTGATCGCCACCCACCTGTCGCACATCCTGCAGGGCCATGCGCACGAGCTGCTCAGCCACCAAGACGTCCAGCAACTGCTCGATCGCCTGGCGCAGAGTGCGCCCAAGCTGGTTGAGGACCTCGTGCCCAAGCGGCTATCGCTGGGCGTGGTGGTCAAGGTGCTACAGAACCTGCTGGCCGAGCGCGTGCCGATCCGCAACATGCGCAGCATCGTCGAATCCTTGGCGGAGCACGCGGGGCAGAGTCAGGATCCCGGCATACTCACTGCAGCCGTGCGTGTGGCGCTGGGCCGGCAGCTCGTGCAGGAGATCGCTGGGCTTGGCACCGAGATTCCGGTCATCACGCTGGCGCCGGAGCTCGAGCAGATCCTTCTCGGCTCGATGTCCGGCGCGGGTGGCATGGCCGGCGCGGCGGTGGAGCCCGGGCTCGCCGACCGCCTTCAGCAGAGTGTGGCCGACGCCGCGCGCAAGCAGGAAATGAGCGGCGAGCCGGCCGTGCTTCTTGTCGCGCCACCGCTGCGGCCTTGGCTCGCGCGCTTCACCCGACATGTGGCACAGAACCTGCACGTGCTCGCCTACAACGAGGTGCCCGACAACCGTCGGGTGCGCTTGGTACAGGCCTTGGGGCGGTAAGAACCAGGATTCGGGCGCTGGGAGGCGGGAGCTAGGGAGAGCTTAAGGCAGTGGTGTTGCAATGGCCCTGACCAAGCGGCGCCCGGTTCCGGTCTCCCCGCTCCGGTTCCAGCTTGCGGAGCAACCTATGAAGATCAAACGTTTCGTGGCACCAGACATGCGTCAGGCCATGCGTGAAGTACGCGAGGAACAGGGGCCGGATGCGGTGATCCTGTCCACCCGGCGCATGGAGGACGGTATCGAAGTCATCGCCGCGATCGACTATGACGAGGCGCTGGTGCGCGAGGCGGCCCGACAAAGCACGCCAGTCATTACGCAGCCAGTGCCGCAGCCGCGTGTGCAACAGCGCCTGCCGCCCCAGCCTCAGTCGAAGGCGCAGCCGGGCACGGAGGCTCGTGCACCGCAGCCTGTGACGGCTCCGCCGTCGGTAATTCGGGCGGCACCGGCACCTGCCATGTCACGCCAGACGCACGAGCCGGCACCGCCCATCGCCGAGTCGCCGGCTGCGGCGCATCCGCTGATGGAGCGTGCTGCGCGCGAGACCGCGCAGTTGCGCAGCGACTTCAATGAGCTGCGCGAAATGCTCGAGGTACAACTGTCCAGCCTCGCCTGGAACGACATCGAACGGCGCCAGCCGCTGCGCGCACGCATCTTGCGCGAGATGACCCGGTTCGGCATCGAGCCTGACGTGGCGCGAAGCCTAGTGAACGGGCTGCCGGAGCAGATCAGCGCCGATCAGGCGCGTTACCTGCCTCTGGGCATCCTCAGCCGAAGCCTGGTGGTGACCGGCCGGGACCTGTGTGGCGATGAACGCAGCGTCACCGCGCTGGTGGGTCCCACTGGCGTCGGCAAGACGACGACGATCGCCAAGCTTGCTGCCAGAGCAGTGATGCGCCATGGCGCCGCCGGGGTGGCGCTGGTCAGTACCGACCATTACCGTATCGGTGCCGCGGCCCAGCTTGAGCACTACGGGCGCCTGCTTGGCGTGCACGTCTATCCGGCCTACGACGCACGCAGCCTCAAAAGAGTGCTGGACATGCTGCAGGGTCGCCATACCGTTTTGATCGATACCGCCGGCATGGCTGGCACCGACCCGCGGCTGTCGCAGCAGTTGGAAATACTCGCCAATGCCGGCGATCTGCGCTCCTGCCTGGTGCTTGCGGCCAATGCGCAGAGTCAGTCGCTGGAGGCGGCGGTGGACGCTTATCGTGAACTCAAGCCGCACGCCTGTATCCTCACCAAGCTCGACGAGGCCGCACGGCTGGGTGGGGCGCTGTCGGTGCTGATTCGGCACAGGCTGCCGCTCGACTACGTCACCGATGGCCAGCGCGTACCCGAGGACATCGCCACCGCGGATACAAACGAGCTGGTATGCCGCGCCGCCCGGGCGGTCAAGACCAGCGCCAATCCCGATGACGACATGATGGCCGAGCGTTTCGGTCGTGCCGTGGCTGAAGTATGAATGGAGTGTTTGCGATGAACCAGGCTTCCGGATTGACGCAGCTTTTAGCCGCGATGGTGCTGCCGCCTACGCCAACCCAGGCGCCTGCTCCTGGCCATCAGGCGGACGGCCTGCTCGCGGCAGTCTCCACCGCACGGCGGCATTGCCAGACCATCGCGGTGACGGGTGGCAAGGGAGGCGTCGGCAAGAGCACGCTGGCGGTGAATCTCGGCGCGGCCTTGGCCAGTGCCGGCCGCGAGGTGATGCTGCTGGACGCCGATACCGGCCTGGCCAACGTGGACGTGTTGCTCGGACTGTCCCCGATCCGCCACATCGGCCACCTGCTGGACGGTGAATGTTCGCTTGAGTCGCTGATCATGCCTTCGGTCTGCGGCTTGCAGGTGGTGCCAGCTGGTTCCGGCGCTCGCCGGCTGGCCCAGTTGGACAGCAACCAACTGGCGACGATCATCCGCGCCTTCGACGAGTTGCCGCGCCTGCCGGAGTTCCTGTTGGTGGATACCGCGGCCGGCCTGTCCGATAGCGTGACGATGTTTGCCGCGGCGGTGGACGATGTGGTGCTGGTCGTGTGCGACGAACCGGCCTCGCTCACCGACGCCTACGGGCTGGCCAAGGTGCTGAGCCGCGATTTTGGTGTCCGGCGGCTGCGCATGGTGGCCAACATGGTACGTAATGAAGGCGATGCGCGCCTGCTGCACCAGAAGCTGGCGCGGGTCAGCGACCGCTTTCTCGACCTGGTGATCGAGTTTTCGGGCTGGGTGCCGCACGACGAACGTCTGCGCCAGGCGATCCGTCGCCAGGCAGCCGTGGTAGAAATGTGGCCGTCGAGTCCGTCGGCCAGGGCACTCAAGAAACTGGCCGAGTCGGTCGATAAATGGGTCGAGCCCGGTCGCGCGGGTCTCGATCGCATCTCCTTCTTCGGTGGCCGGGCGGGTCCGGCCGGGGGACCTCCGGGATGAGCGCGACTTCGGAATATCTACAACTCTCCCGCGGAAGTGCCGACGAGTTGGTCCGTCGGCATGCGCCGTTGGTCCGGCGTATCGCCTACCACTTGATGGGGCGCTTGCCGGCCAGTGTCGACGTGGGCGACCTGATCCAGGCAGGAATGATCGGTTTGCTTGAAGCTGCGCGCCATTTCGCCAACGACAAGGGAGCCAGCTTCGAGACGTTCGCTGGCATCCGCATCCGTGGTGCCATGCTTGATGAGCTGCGTCGCGCCGACTGGACACCGCGCTCCGTTCACCGCAAGACCCGCGAAGTGGCCGAGATGATCCACCAGATCGAGGCCGAGACTGGCGCCGAGGCGGACGCCGCCGAAGTCATCCGTCGGCTTGGCATCAGCGCGGAGGAATACCACCAGGTGCTTTCCGATGCGCTTTCCTCGCGCCTGCTTAGTCTCACCTCCTCCGACGATGGTGAGGATCCTGGTGTGTTCGACGTGGTCGATGAGAGCAGCCTGTCGCCAGACGAGGGGATCGAGCATAGCGACATGCGCGACGCGCTGGTCAAGGCCATCGTCGAGCTACCGGAGCGCGAGCAACTAGTGATGTCGCTCTATTACGAGCAGGAGCTCAACCTCAAGGAGATCGGCGCCGTGCTCGGCGTCAGCGAATCGCGGGTGTGCCAGATCCACGGCCAGGCCGTGATCCGGCTTCGCGGCAAGCTCTCCGGCTGGCGCACCTGAGCTCCGAACCCGCCCTCACCACAGATCATCGTTACGCGGAGCAGTCGTTTGGACAAGAACATGAAAATCCTGGTGGTGGATGACTTTTCCACCATGCGGCGCATCGTCAGGAACCTGCTGGTGGAGCTTGGCTTCACCAACACCCTG
>DAIDKO010000026.1 GCA_027450005.1 Rhodanobacter sp.
GCCTACCACCCGACGTGGATCGATGCCCCCCGGGTTGTGTTCGAACAGATCATCGGCCTGGCACGGACAGCCGACATCGACACGGATCAGGGCGAGCGCATCCGCGAAGCCCGGGCCGACATGGCGCGCGTCGAGCATCAAGTGCTTGCGGCCACTCCGCGCGAGCTGCGCGCGCTGGTGGGTGAGGTGATCCGTCTGTTGCGCAGCTACACGGCGTTGGATGACCTCGAACACTATCAGACGACACGCCTGTCGCTTCCATTTCGTCGAGGACTTCGCGAACTGGGCTGCCGTCTGCTCGGCGACGGCTTGCTCGCGCGTAGCGACGATATCTACTTTTGTCCCGTGGCGATCTTCGAGCACGCGATTGCCAGCGGAGATTTCGCGTCGGTGACCCAGGCCGTTGCAGCGTGCCGCGCTTCCTACGAGCGGGCGCTCGAACGCACCCCGGAGTGGGAGCTTGGCGTGGCCAATTGCGTGGACCCGGACAGGCGCACACTGCAGGGCCTGGGCGGGAGCGCCGGAGCTGCCGAGGCTGCGGTGCACCTGGTGCGAGGTCCGGAGGATTTCGCCGAGTTTCCCGAGGGCGCCATCCTGGTGGCGCGCACCACGAGCCCAGCCTGGACCCCGCTGTTCTATCGCTGCGCGGGCGTGATCACGGAGAGCGGCGGGCCCTTGTCACACGGTGCGGTGACGGCGCGAGAGATCGGGATCCCCGCGGTCATGAGCGTACGCCACGCGATGCACACGCTCGCAACGGGAGACCGGGTTCGTATCGATGGAACTCGGGGCCTCGTCCAATGGTGCGGTCGACCACAGCGTGCAAGCCTCCAGGCATGTCCACAGAGGCGGCTTCGAGGCGCGGAGTCAGATGGACTTACTAAGTAAGGCAATGTAGCATGCCCATCATTGCAACGTTTCCGGATGAGCTCATGCCTACGCTGCTCGTTTCTTCCAAAGGGCAGATCGTTTTGCCAGCCGCCTTGCGGCGGCGGCTCGGCATGGGTGCGGGTGCACGCCTCGAAGTGATCGAGGAGCCTGACGGGCTGAAGCTGCGGGTCGCAAGGCCGGTCCCTCCGACCGACATGCGTGACCTGGCAGGTATGGTCAAGGCGCCGGCGCGCGGCGTGCCGAGAAACCTGGAGGATTTCGATGCGGCATCGACGTTGAGCCGTTCCTCGCGGCGCGGCCGATCGTGAAAGCCCTGGATACCAACGTCCTGGCGCGGTTCTTCATCGATGACGACGATGACCCGCAAGCTGCAAGGCAGCGGCCCCTGGCCGTCCAGGCTCTCGCCGAGCGCTGTTTCGTCTCGGTGACGGTTCTGCTGGAGCTGGAGTGGGTGATGCGAGGTTTCTACGAACTCCCCCGGCCCGACATATCGCGCGTGTTCCGCGCGCTGGCGGGCATCGAGCACGTCACGCTCGAGGACCGCGACGCCGTCCTGATGGCCGTCGATGCCTTCGACCAAGGACTGGATTTCGCCGACGCGCTGCACGTGGCTCGCTGCCGCCGTGCCTCGGGCTTCGCGACCTTCGACCGCCGCCTGGCCAAGCGCGCGCAGGCCCTGACCCTGTTGCCCCGCGTGGAGCGGCTCGGGTAGGGAGCTCTTGGGCGGCATGCTGCGCAACGGCCGACCCTGGAAAAGACAAACGCCGACACGAGGTCGGCGTTTGCGTACTGATTTGGTTGCGGCGGCCCGCTTCGAACGCTGGTCGGCGGTGGTCCGGCTGAAGCTGAGGTGAGGTGCCAGGAGCGCGTGCGTGCGTCAGAATACATCGGCCTGCAAGCGCACGCTCTGCGCTGTTGCGCGCACTTCGCGCATGCGTCCGTGACCGGGAAGCACCTTCTCGTCCACGGCCACCATGCCGGCGTCTTGCAAAGCGTCGAGATCTCGCTTCACCGCGCTGCGATCGCGGCGCAGGCGCTGGGCGATGGCGGTGATGGACCCGGGCTGCTCCTTCACGGCGCGAAACAGTGCCAGTCGCGCGCTGGTCATCAGGCGCATCATCTCCGCCGGGTCCTCGAAGCGCAAGACGCGTTCAGCCGGAAGGCGTTCGCCGCGGTCAAGTGCCTGGGCAATACGACGTCCATGCTCGAAGAACGCCTGCTCGTTTCCCGTGGTGATGGTGAGCTTGGTCATCGGGTGCTCCTCAAAGCGATCCAGTCTTGCTCGAAGCGCGCTTCGATATCCTCGAAACACGTGAACTGGACGGTTTCAACCTGTCCAAATAGGTGCCGATGGTGATAGCCGTGGGCATTGTCGTAGCCGATGACGCGCCCGTTGTCACCGGTATGAAGTCGATGGTTGATGTAGGCGAGGTTGTAACGCGTGACGCGCCCCCGAGCATCCACCCAGACCTCACGGCGCAAGGAGCCGTTCCCGCGCTTGTCCGAGATCTTGAAGGCCTCATCGATCAGCTTCCGATCAGCCATGACCTAGCATACCATGGCTGGATGGCATTTTGGATCGCGCACACCGATCGTGCGCGACCCGGTGCGTCTCAAGCGGTATCGAGATCTGCTCACTGAGGCGCGCCGAGCCCAT
>DAIDKO010000027.1 GCA_027450005.1 Rhodanobacter sp.
GTGAACCCATCCATCTTGTCACGACCAGCAACGGCCAAGGCGTCGATCTCACTGGCTGCAATCTGCGCCTGATCGTCAAGGGCGATGCCGTCGAAATCCATTACGCCACGGAAAAAACGGCGGGGCGTCCCTGCGGCAAAGCGGAAATCGGCGTCGATAAGGGCTATACCGAAGCCTTCACTGATTCGGACGGCGTGCACCACGGACAGCGTTTCGGCGAAACACTGTCCGAGTACAGCGATCAGGCGGCGGTGACAGGCAAAGCAAGGAATCGCCTGCACGCACTGGAAAAGAAACACAGAGAGGCCGGACGGATCGCCAAGGCCGACTGCATCCGACAACACAACCTTGGGCGCCAGAAGCTCGACGCGCGGCGCCATCGGACGCAGCAACGGCTGCGCACCATCGCTTACCAAGCCGCGCACAGCGTCGTCGATACGGCGGTGGCCGTGGCATCCGAAGACCTGACCTTGCCGATCAAAGGCAAGGCGCAATGGCGGAAGTACAACCGCCGAATGAGCGGCTGGGCGAAAAGCGTACTCGCCCAAGCGCTCGAAGAAGTGTGTTCGCAGCGGGGAGCCACGCATGTCGTGGTCAATGCCGCCTATACGTCGCAAATGGGCTCGTTCTCTGGTTTGCTGGAAGGCCAGCGGGTGGGCGACAAATTTCACCGTGCCAACGGGGACGTGCTCCAGGCGGACTTCAACGCAGCGCGGAACGTGCAAGCCCGACTCCACGACCCGGATATCGTCCGGTTCATGCCGCACACCGAAGTGCGGCGGATTCTGCTGGCGCGTTCCTCCGGCGCAACTGAGCGTCAAGAGGCTTCAGTTGGGCGGCGAAAGCCGCGTCAACGAAGTGCGGATAAATCCTATGAGCAACTTTGCTCAAGGGTATAGGAACAGCGCTGACATCACCGTCTTTGCGACACCACACCCGCGGCACTTCGGCGGCGTCCCTGCTCAACTGCAACGATGGCCGCGCGCCCGGATTCCGCCTTATGCGATGACGGCAAGGGCCTACGGCTTGCCGCCTGCGTCCTTCTGGATCTGCTCACGCATCGCCTTGGCCGCCTTGGCGGCCAGCGCGGCCTCGCGTCTGGCGGCACGCGCCACGCGCGACTGCACCTCGGCCAGGTGCTTGGCCTTGGCGGCCTCGGCCTGGGCCTGCTGGGCCGCCTCCGAATAGGCCTGGCCCTGCTCCTGCAGGCGCTGGGCCTCTTCCTGCGCCATCTGGTATTGCAGGCGCTGGCGTTCCAGTTCCCGGCGCGCCGTCTCGGTCTCACGCCGGGTGTTTTCCAGTTGGATCTGGTCATGCTCGCGATCGAGCTGTGCCAGCTTCATCTGGGCGTCCCGCAGCTGGGCGGAGGCGCGCGCCGTGTCCACCAGTCGTTCGGCCATGTACAGCGCGTGTGGGCGTTCGCTGGAGCCAGCCTGCGCCAGTTGGGCGATGGCATTGCGGGCCAGCGATTGCTCGGCCTGCGCGTAACCGCCCAGTACCGGGTCGCTGGCGAGCTGATCGAGATTACTGGTGAGCCGGCTGACGTCGATGTCGTCACGCCGCGCCTGCGCGGTACCCGCCACGCCCAACGCGATCAGGCTGGCGGCAAACCAAGTGGCGACGCGCTTCATAGCTGACCTCCGACAGGCTGGAAGCCCTGCACTGCGTTGGAATCCTGACTCTGTCCAGGTGCCTGCGTCGGCACGGACTGGAAGCCCTCGCCGCCGGATGGCGCGGACAGGACGGACTCCGGCGGCGCCGGCATGTCCTCGACCGGTGCCGCGGGCGGCAAGGCGCTCGAGCTGGCCGGCGACGGGGCCGAGCCGGCGGTGGCCGGCATTGGCAGGGGCTTGGCGAATTCGGCGGCGGCCGCGGCGGCAGCTTGGGCGCCTTTTTCACGCAGCTCGGCGTTGGCGTCCATCTTGACCTGGATCTGCGCCCGTGCGGCGCCCAGCTCAGCCTTGATCCGCGCCAGGTTGGCGTCGGCACGCGATTCGGCTGCCAGATCAGCCGCCTGCGCGTACTTGCGGGCCGACATCGCCGCCTGCGCCTGCTGGAACTTCTCTTGCGCGAAGCCTAGGTCCACCGGGTCGTAATCGGCCGCGCCGGCATCGTGCGCGGCCTGCAGTTGCGCCTGCGCCAGGTTCATCGCCTCGTTCGGCGGAGGGACGCTGGCGCAACCGGCCAGCAGCAGCAAACCGGCCAGCAGCCCGATCCGCACCGCGGCGTTCAAGCCCGTCGGGCGCCGGGTCGATAAAAAGGAGGTGTGCACCATCACGCATTCCTGATTAAGCTTCTGCGCTTATTGTGGGCGTGCGCATTCGCTCAATGCAACGAGAACAAACAGGGGACTCGGCGTGGACATCGGTTACTTCCTCAAGTTGATGGTCGACAAAGGCGCCTCGGACATGTTTCTGTCCACCGGCGCCCCGGTGAACATCAAGGTCGAGGGCAAGCTCTACCCGCTCGGCAACACCGGCCTGCCCGGCGGCATGGTGAAGAAGATCGCCTATTCGCTGATGGACGAGGGCCAGGTGCCGCAGTTCGAGCGCGACCTCGAACTGAACATGGCGCTGGCGGTGAAGGAAGCCGGCCGCTTCCGTATCAACGTGTTCAAGCAGCGCGGCGAGGTCGGCATGGTGATCCGCGCAATCAAGAGCGAGATCCCCAACGTCGAGCAGTTGCAACTACCGCCGATCTTCCGCGATCTCGTCATGGAACCGCGCGGGCTGATCCTGGTGGTGGGCGCGACCGGCTCGGGCAAGTCGACCACGCTGGCCTCGATGATCGACCACCGCAACACCAACTCGGCGAGCCACATCCTCACCGTCGAGGATCCCATCGAATACCTGCACCGGCACAAGCGCTCCATCGTCAACCAGCGCGAGGTGGGCTTGGACACGCACACCTACCACGAGGCGCTGAAGAACGCGATGCGCGAGGCGCCGGACGTCATCATGATCGGCGAGATCCGCGACACCGACACCATGGAGGCGGCGATCGCCTTTTCCGAGACCGGTCACCTCTGCTTGGCGACGCTACACTCCAACAATGCCGACCAGACGCTGGAGCGCATCCTTAACTTCTTCCCCGAGTCGGCGCACAAGAACGTGCTGATGAACCTGGCCTTGAACCTCAAGGCGGTGATCAGCCAGCGTCTGGTCATCGGCAAGGACGGCCGACGCATTCCGGCTGTGGAAGTACTGCTGAACACCCCGGTGATCCGCGACATGATCCGCCGCGGCCAGATCCACGAAGTGAAGGAAGCCATGGATCGCAGCCTGCAGGACGGCATGCGGACCTTCGACCAGTCGCTGTACCGGCTCTACAAGGAAGGCCGCATCGAACTGGAAGAAGCACTCAACAAGGCCGACTCGCGCGATGGCCTGGCACTGAAGATCCGCCTCGCCGAGGGCGGCGGCAGCTCGGGCAGCAACGCGCTGATGGGTGGCAGCAACGACCCCTACGGCATGGGGTTCTGAACCCCCTGCCGCGAGGCGCGGCGCCGGGTCAGGTCTGTGGCGCGTCTGGCTGCGCTTCCGGCGTAGCAGCCCGGAAGGCTTCCAGTTCGTTGCAGGCCGCGTCGATGCGGCAGATGGTCGGGTAGTCGTCCAGCGGCAGCTTCCAGCGCCGTGCGTTGTAAACCTGCGGGACCAGACAGGCGTCGGCCATGCCCGGCATCTCGCCATGGCAAAAGCGGCCGGTGGCCGGGTTGCCGGCCAGCATCGCTTCCAGCGCCGCGAAGCAAGTGGCGATCCAGTGCCGCGACCATGCGCCACGCTGCGCCTCGTCGGCACCCAACTCGCGCTCCAGGTACCGCAGCACGCGCAGGTTGCCCAGCGGGTGGACGTCGCAGGCCACCAATTGGGCCATGGCCCGCGCGTACGCGCGACCGCGCGCGTCTGCCGGCAGCAGCGGCGGCTCGGGATGGACTTCTTCGAGGTATTCCATGATCGCCAGCGACTGGGTCAGCACACGGTCGCCGTCGCGCAGGCAGGGGACCATCTGCTGCGGATTCATCGCGGCGTAGGCCGGCGCGTGCTGTTCGCCACCGTCCTTCACCAGATGGACGGGGCGATTATCGTAGGCCAGCCCCTTCAGATTCAACGCGATGCGTACGCGATAGGTCGCGCTGGAACGCCAGTAGCCGTACAACACGAGATCGTAGGTCATAACACGCCCCCGCCGTCGAAAGACGACAGTGTAATTTGCATCCCCTCGTCGCGGGCGCGAAAATGACGGGTTAAAGCCGCCCTTGCGGCCACCGACAACACCGGAGCCTGATGTGACCGTCCTGCGCATGAGCGACCTCGACCTCCACGGCCAGCGCGTGCTGATCCGCGAAGACCTGAACGTGCCGATCGACGACCACGGCCACATCACCTCGACCCAGCGCCTGGACGCCGCTCTGCCGACCATCAAGGCCGCGCGCGACTCCGGCGCCAAGGTGATGGTGCTTTCGCACCTCGGCCGCCCGAAGGAAGGCCAGTTCGATGAGGCCTCCTCGCTGGCGCCGGTGGCCGCCTGGCTGGGCAGCAAGCTCGGCAAGCCGGTGCGACTGGTGCGTGACTATCTGGACGGCGTGGACGTCGCCGATGGCGAGGTGGTGGTGCTGGAGAACTGCCGCATGAACATCGGCGAGGGCAAGGACGACGAGGCGCTGGCGAAGAAGTATGCCGCACTGTGCGACGTCTTCGTGATGGACGCCTTCGGCACCGCGCACCGCGCGCAGGCCTCCACCCACGGGGCGATCAAGTTCGCCCCGGTGGCCGCCGCCGGTCCACTGCTATCGGCCGAGCTGGACGCGCTGGGCAAGGCGCTGGAGCACCCGGCCAAGCCGCTGCTGGCAATCGTGGCCGGCTCCAAGGTCTCCACCAAGCTCACCCTGCTGGAGAACCTGATCGGTAAGGTCGACCAACTGATCGTGGGTGGCGGCATCGCCAATACCTTCATCGCCGCGCTGGGCCATTCGGTGGGCAACTCGCTGGTCGAACCCGACCTGCTCGACGCCGCCAAGAAAGTGATGGCCGACGCTAGGCGCCGCGGCGCCGAGGTACCGCTGCCGGTGGATGTGGTGGTGGCGCCGGAGTTCTCCGCCAACGCTCCGGCCACGGTGAAGCCGGTGGACCAAGTGCGCGAGGGCGAGATGATCCTCGACATCGGCCCAGAGACTTCCAGGCGCTATGCCGAGCTGATCGCCCATGCCGGCACCGTGGTGTGGAACGGACCGGTCGGCGTATTCGAGTTCGACGCCTTCGGCAAGGGCACCGAGACGCTGGCACATGCCATCGCTGCTTCGTCCGCGTTCTCGATCGCCGGCGGCGGCGATACCCTGGCGGCGGTGGAGAAGTACGGCATCGAAAAGGACGTCTCCTATATCTCCACCGGTGGCGGCGCGTTCCTGGAGTTCCTCGAAGGCAAGGAACTGCCGGCAGTGGCTGCGCTCAAGGCGCGCGCCGGCCGGTGACACTCTGCCTGTTCGACCTCGACGGCACGCTGATCGATTCCGAGCCCGGAATCACCGCGTGTATCCGCTACGCCTTCGACAAGCTGGGCGTGCCGGCACCGGCCGACCTGCGCCCTTGGACCGGCTCGCTGCTGCGGCACGGCTTTGCAGCGCCGCTGGGCCATGGCGCCAAGCGCATCGAGGGGGCGGTGGATTAGTACCACGATCGGAAGCGACCGCCACGGTCTGGCTGCCGCTGGCCTGCGCGTGATTTCGTTTAACGGAGCCTTCGTCAAACAATCCCGGCCACGCTGGCTTACTTGAGATCATCCATTGAGCTACGCTGAAACGGGTTTGGCCTTTTCAGGCTTCCGCCAGACTCAACTGCTCAAACTGGAAACGCTACGCGAGCTAGTCACCGCCGCCTCGGTGAAGCTCGTCACGCTGGTAGGCCAGAAAGACGGTTATGCCGTGATGGCCAGCATTGGCATGAAGCAGCGCGCGCTAGGCACCAAGGGCGGCGATGTTCGGATGTTTTCCAGCGTGGACGCCGCGGCCAAGGTGCAGCGCGACATCGGTGTGCAGCAGTTCCAGATCGACCTGACGGGCTACGAATCGGGCCGCCTGCGGCCAGGTCGCCCGGACACCGTTCGTGCCGCCAAGCAAGCCGCCGAGGCCGTCGCGCATTCGCGCTGGTTCCATGAGGAAGTCTCGCGCACGTTCGATGCGGTCAAGCGTGGCGACGAGCCCTTGCTGGACAGTGATGTGATGTGGAACGAGTTCACCGGTACCTCCGAGCAACTGGACGAAACGCAGCGTGCCGGTCACTGATGCGCATCCGCTATGCGCGCGCCGCGCAAACCGACCTGCGCAACGTCTCGGAGTATGGCCGGGAGCATTGGACCAACACTGCCGAGGCGTCCGTGGTGACGCTGCGCGATCGCTTGAAGGGCGTGCTGGGCAACCATCCGCAAGCGGGCCGGAAAGGCCGCGTCGAGGGTGCGCGCGAGTTCGTGCTCGCGGCCAGGAAGTTTGTTGTGGTTTACGTACCGCCAGATGAGGCGGGCAACTTGATCGTGCTGCGCGTGCTGCATGGCGCGCAGACGTGGCCTTAAATCCTAGTCGTGCTTCGCCAGCCTGGCCTGGCGCGAGCGCGCGATCTACCCCGGCATCGCGACGACCGTCGCACGCCTGCAGGCGGCCGGCCGCACCCTGACCGTGGTCACCAGCAAGTCCGAGCGCCGCGCGCGACCGATCTTGGAACAACTGCCATTCGGCCAGGCGTTTGCGCGCCCTTACGGTCCCGATCGGTCCAGCGCGCACAGCGAGAGGGTCAGCATCGCCGCCGCGCTGGTCGATTTCGACGCAGCACCCGGCGAGGCGGCGATGATCGGCGACCGCCGCTTCGACATTGAAGGCGCACTGGTCAACCGCGTGCAGGGCATTGGCGTGCTATGGGGCTCCGGCAGCCGCAAGGAGCTGGCCGGCACGCACGCACTGGCGCGCGATCCGCCGTATCTCGTCGACCTGCTCGCGGCCTGACCAACCCTCCGCAGACGAAAACGCCGCTGTGTGCCCCGGCGGCCTCGCTTCGGCAACCGTTCCGTCAGACTTGCTCGATCATGCGCAAACATGATCGAAGCTGACTTCCTGCTTCGCAGAGGCCGGTTTCACGCGCACCTTGCGGCGCGCGCCAGAGCCTTCCTCTCCACAGGCTGAAACCGCAGAACTTGCGGCCA
>DAIDKO010000028.1 GCA_027450005.1 Rhodanobacter sp.
TCGGGCACAAGCCGTCCTTCGCGCTCCCATCGGCGCAGTGTCTGCGCCGAGACGCCAAGCGCTTCAGCGGCTTCATGGATCGGGACGAGCTTTCGAGACATGCTCAAATTGTATATGATCGCGCAACTATGCGCACGTAACTATTGAGCAGTTAGAAACCCCGACCTCCGCGTCAGCTCAGGTATCCGCCCCCATCGCAAACCCCTCGCGCGTCCCGCGATTGAACACGCGGTCGCTTTCCAGCACGTCTGCCGCCGCGTGTGCGGGTTCGGTTTTGAGCCTGGCGTAGATCGGCGTGAAGTCGGGGCGGGTGGCGTCGAACAGTTGCTCGAAGTTGTCGATCACGAAGTAGGTCTGCTGGTAGGTGTCGATCTTGTAGCGCGTGCTCATCACGCGCTCCAGGCCGAAGCCGATGCGGTTGGGCGCGGGCGAGTCGAGGCAGTAGATGGATTCGCCCTTGGAGCTGACGATGCCGGCGCCGTAGATGCGCAGGCCTTCGTCGGTGTGGATCAGGCCGAACTCCACCGTGTACCAGTAAAGGCGCGTGAGGTTCATCAGCGCTTCGGGGCCGATGCCGAACGCCTTCATGCCACCGCGGCCGTAGGCCTGCATGTAGTCGGCGAACACCGGGTTGAGCAACAGGGGCACGTGGCCGAACAGGTCGTGGAACAGGTCGGGTTCGCTGAGATAGTCAAGCTGGTTGGGCTTGCGGATCCACCAGCTCACCGGGAAGCGGCGGTTGGCCAGATGGTCGAAGAACACATCATCGGGCAGCAGGCCTTCCACTGCCACCAGCTCCCAGCCGGTTGCGGCGGCCAGCACCTTGTTCAGCTCGGAGAACTTTGGGATGCCGCCGTCGCCCAAACCGAAGCGCTCCACGCCGGCGAGAAATTCCTTGCACGCGCGCCCGGGCAGCAGCTCGCGCTGGCGCTGGTACAGGGTGTCCCACACCTCATGGTCGGTGCGCGTGTAGCTGTCCCAGGGCTGCTCCACCACGCCGGTGGCGTAGACCGGGATGTAGCCACGATCGGTCTGCTGGTGTTCGATCTTGCGGGGTGTGCTGGTTTCCATGAGCGGCGGCCGGTTAGACGGATAGAAAAAGAATAAAGCGAAGCGCTCGCACGAAACTTGCCAAGTTGCGCGCACAATGACTTTTGGCGCAATATTATTTCCTATAATGATATTTCATTCGGAGGATCGTGCATGTCCGTGCTGGATCGTACCGACCTGCGCCTGCTTGCCGTGCTGCAGTCCGAGGGCCGCATCACCAATGCCGAGCTGGCTGAACGGGTGAACCTGTCACCTTCGGCCTGCTTGCGCCGCCTGCAGCGGCTGGAGGCGGACAAGGTGGTCACCGGCTACGCCGCCCAGGTTGATCCGCAGGCGGTGGGCTTGGGCCTGCAGGCCTTCGTGCGCGTGCAGCTGGTGAAGCACGAGGCCGATGTGATCGAGCGCTTCGTCGAGCGCGTCGCCGGCTGGGACGAGGTGGTGGCCTGCCATGCGCTGACCGGCGACATGGATTACCTGTTGCACGTTTACGTGGTCGACTTGGATGATTTCTCGCGTTTCCTCCTCGATCGCCTGCTCAACGCCGCCGGCGTGGCCGACGTCAATTCCAGCTTCGTGCTGCGCACGGTGAAGCGCTCGCCGTCGCTGCCGCTGATGCGTGCGGAAAATCCTCCGCCGTCGCATAACGTTACGAGTAATAAACGCTAGACTTACCGGTCGATGGATACCGCCACGATTTCCCTGCCGATCCGCGACCGCATGCGACCGCTGCGCTACCTGTGGCGCGTGCCGCTGCTGCTCCTTCATACCGTGCTGGCGATCCTGCTCGCCGCGTTCGTGATCAGCTGGAACCGCCACAGCGTGATGCAGGACGGTCGCGAGCCGTTCGCGCACAAGATGATCCGCTGGTGGTCCACCATGATGCTGCGCATTTTCGGCCTGCGCTCGGTGCGCTTCGGCCAGCCGCTGGCTGACTCGGTGCTGTTCGTGGCCAACCACACCTCGTGGATCGACATCGTGCTCCTGCATTCGCAGCGCGCGGTGTGCTTCGTGGCCAAGGCGGAAATCGCGCGCTGGCCGCTGGTGGGGTGGCTGGCGGCCAGCGGCGGCACGATCTTCCATCGCCGCGGCAGCAACCATTCGCTGGCGGCGGTGATGCAGGTGATGGTGGAGCGGCTGCGCGCTGGCCGTTCGGTGGCGGTGTTCCCCGAGGGCGGCACCGGCCACGCCGGCGTGCTCAAGGTATTCCATGCGCGCATCTTCCAGGCCGCGCTGGATGCCGAGACGCCCTTGCAGCCGGTGGCGCTGCGCTTCGCCCGCGACGGCAAGCGCATCGTCGATGCCGGCTTCCGCGAGCACGAGAGCTTCATGGCCAACTTCCTGCGCCTGCTCGGCAGCGAGCCGATGGACGCGGAGGTGCATTTCCTGCAACCCGTGCCGGCCACCCCCGACGCGCGCCGCAAGATGGCCGAGCTGTCGCGCGAACGCATTGCCGCCGCGCTGGAGGACCGTGACACATGAACTTGCCGCGCGGAAAGGACTTCCGACCGGCCTGGCCGCTCACCAGCGGGCACATCCAGACAATGCTGTCGTCCAGCGGCGTACGCCGCCTGCTGCTGCCGCGCGCCGCGCGAATGGTGCAGGAGGGCGCCGAGGCGGTGATGGTAGACGGCGGCGACGGCGTGCGACTGAGCGGCGCCTATACCGCGCAGAGGGTGCGACCGGAGCCGCGCGGCCTTGCCGTGTTGTTCCACGGCTGGGAAGGCAGCGTCGATTCCACCTACGTGCTGCAGACCGGCAGCCGTCTGCTCGCGGACGGCTGGGACATCTTCCGCCTCAACTTTCGCGACCATGGCGACAGCCATGCGCTGAACGAGGCGCTGTTCCACTCCTGCCGGCTCGACGAGGTGGTGCATGCGCTGGCCGACATTGCGCAGCGCTGGCCGGCGCGTCCGATGGCACTGGCCGGTTTCTCGCTGGGTGGCAACTTCGCGCTGCGCGCCGCGCTGCAGACGCCGCGCCTCGGCATCCCGCTAAGCTACGCACTGGCGGTGTGCCCGATCATCGATCCGAGCGAAGGCCTGTTCTCGCTGGAAGCGTCGGCGCCGTGGTTCTACCAGGCCTACTTCCTGCATAAGTGGCGCAAATCGCTGCAGGCGAAACAGGGCGCCTTCCCTCAGCGCCGCTATTTCGAGCTCACCGAGCTGAAGCAGAACCTGCGCGGCCTCACCGAATCGCTGGTGCTACGCCACACCGACTTCGGCTCGTTGCAGGCGTACCTCGACGGCTATTCAGTGGCTGGTGATGCGCTGCAGGCCATGCAGATCCCGGCCAGCATCCTTACCGCACGCGACGATCCGGTGATCCCGGTGGACGCGTTCGAGCAGTTGAGCCTGCCGCCGAACGTGGAGCTGGACATCGCCGCCCACGGCGGCCACTGCGGCTTCATCCGCGGCCGCGACATGACCAGTTTCACCGACGACTACATCGCCACGCGCTTCAACGCCTTGGCCGACGGGGCGATGCGCTAGCCGCGCCGGCACCCGGGGCCGGTAGAATCGCGCCGTTACCCCGTCGAGCCTGCCCGTGACACCCAGCTCCTACAGCCGCCTCGAACTCCTGCGCTCGCTCTGGCCGTGGCTGCCGTTGTGGGCGACGGCGACGCTGCTGGCGATCTTCTCGCATGGCCCGATGCCGCTGTTTTCTACGCGCACCTTGGCTGTGGCGTGGGAGATGTGGCAAGGGCACCACTGGCTGGTGCCGCACCTCAACGGCGTGCCCTACAGCGAGAAGGCGCCGTTGCTGTTCTGGCTGATCCACGCCGGCTGGCTGGTGTTCGGCGTGAGCGACGTGTGGCCGCGGGTGCTGGAGGTGATGTTCGGTGGCATCGAGCTTGTGCTGATTTCGCTGATCGCGCGGCGCCTGTTCCCCAACCGCGCATGGATGGCCAAGGCTGCGCCATGGGCCTTGCTGGGGCTCAGCTACAACTTCGTATTCGGCCTGCAGATCATGTACGACGTGCTGATGGCGGTGTGGACGCTGTCGGCACTGCTTTGCCTAACCCCGACGGCACACCGCGAGGAGCCGCGCTGGTGGCTGTTCGGCCTGTGCATCGGTTTCGGCTTGCTCACCAAGGGTCCGGTGATGCTGCTGCACGTGGCGTTCCCGTGGCTGCTCGGCCCGTTCTGGAGCCCCCATGCGCGCGCGCAGCGCGCACGCTGGTATGGCCGCGGCGCGCTGGCGCTGATGCTCGGCTTCGCGATGCTGCTGGCGTGGGCGCTGCCGGCCGGGTTCGCCGGTGGCGAGGCCTACATGCACCGGCTGTTCTTCAGCCAGACCGCGGCGCGCGTGATCCACGGCATACACACCACCGAGCCGCTGCAGAGCCACGCCCACCCGGTGCTGTGGTACGTGCTGATGCTGCCGGCGTTGCTGTTCCCGCTGTTCGGCTGGCCGCGCGCATGGGTGGCGCTGGCCACCCTGCGCAAGCCGCTCGAGCCGGGCCTGCGCTTCGCGCTCGCCTGGGTGCTGCCGGCCTTCGTCGTGTTTTCGCTGGTGCGCGGCAAGCAGCTGTATTACCTGGTGCCGGAGATGGCCGGTGCGATGCTGCTGCTCACGGCGGCCATCGCGCTCCTGCGCGAGCGCAGGCCGAGCCTGGCCGATACCGCCTGGTTGGGCACCTGGCCGGTGGCTATCGGCAGCCTCGTGTTTGCCGCGGCGCTGTTTGTGCTGCCCAGCCTGGTGGCAGGCAACCGTCTGCACGGCGAATGGGTCGATGCCTGCGCGCACTCCAGCCGCTCCTTCGCCGTGGTGTTCCTGTTGCTTGGCCTGCTGCTCCTGCTGCGCGGGCGCGGCGAGCTGCGCAGGCTGGCGCTGGCGGGACTGGTCGGCACGCTGGCGCTCAACAACCTGTTCACCCTGACCATGTGGCCGCGCTATGACCTACGCCCCATTTCGCAGCTGCTCGGCGAGACCGAGCGGGCGGGCCATGCGATCGGCTCGCTTGGCAACTACGAGGGCGAATTCCATTTCCAGGCGCGGCTGACGCGGCCGATCCAGGTGCTGCAGAACGACCAGCAGCTGGCCGCCTTCGCGAAGGCTCACCCCCAGGGCGTTGTGGTGGATCATCCCGACAGGGTGGTTGCGCAGGCCTCGCGCTACGCACTGCTGATCCAGCCGTTCCGCTCGACCTGGCTGGTGGTGTGGCCGGCTGCCACCCTGGCCGAGCTGCGCAGCGGTGCGACCCCGCCCGATCCCGCGCAGTCACCGCAGGTCTACTCCGTCGACGGCGGCCGACTCAGCGTGCGACCGTGAGCAAACTGGCGCTTATCGCGAACCTGCGTAGCCAATGCGGTGGCCCGCGCGACGGAGCCCTGCTGCGCTATGCGCTGGGCGACGCGCTGCTCGACAGCGGGGACGCGGTGGCGGCCGCCGAGGAGCTGCGCCATGCCCTGCGCCTGGACGCCCGCTACTCGGCGGCGTGGAAGCTGCTCGGCAAGGCCTGCCTCGCCATGGACGATCGCGCGGGCGCAGCCGCGGCCTGGCGGCAGGGCAGGGCGGTCGCGCTGGAGCGCGGCGACACGCAGGCAGAAAAGGAGATGGCGGTGTTCCTGCGACGGGTGGAGCGCGACCCGCTCGAATGACCGGACAGGGTACGCTGGCTCGCGCGCGGATGGTTCGCCGCAGCACGCGCGATTCGCCATGCCTTGCTATGGTGCAGGCTTTCCGCCGAATGGAACCTCGCCCATGCGCCTGCGCCCGGCCGCCGTGCTGGCTACCTTCGTTCTGATCGCCGCAGCTTGGCCGCCGTCGTCCGCACGCGCGGACGACGCACTGCAGATCCCGGCCATCCAGTTCCGCGAACGCACGCTGCCGAACGGTTTGCAGGTGCTCAGCGTGGAGAACCATGCTAGCCCCAACGTGGCGGTGCAGATGTGGTACCACGTCGGCTCCAAGGACGATCCCAAGGGACGCTCGGGCTTCGCGCACCTGTTCGAGCACCTGATGTTCAAGAGCACACGGCACATGCACGCCGAGGAGATGGACCGGCTGACCGAGGACGTGGGCGGCGAAAACAATGCCTCCACCGGCGACGACATCACCAATTACTTCGAGGTGGTGCCCAGCAACCACCTGCAGACCCTGTTGTGGGCCGAGGCGGAGCGCCTATCCAACCTCAACGTCGACGAGAAGAACTTCAAGTCCGAGCGTGCCGTGGTGGAAGAGGAGTACCGGCAGAGCGTGCTCGCCCAGCCTTACGGCAGGCTGTTCAACTCCATCGATAAATACTCCTACCGGGTGCATCCATATCGGAGGCCCACCATCGGCAGCATTCCCGACCTCGAGGCCGCGTCGTTGCAGGACGTGATCGCGTTCCACAACACGTTCTACCGTCCCGACAACGCCACCCTGATCGTGGCCGGCGACTTTGATCCCAAGCAGTTGGACGCATGGGTCAACCAGTACTTCGGCTGGATCCCCAAGCCCGCCACGCCCATTCCGCAAGTGGACGTGAAGGAACCGAGGCGCCGAAAGGATGCGCGCTATACGGTGACCAGCGCGACTGCGCCGTTGCCAGCGGTGGCCGAGACCTGGCTGATCCCGCCCGCCAGCGACGGCAAGGACCTGATTCCGTTGCGGGTGGCCGCCGCGTTGCTGGCGAAGGGCAAATCCTCGCGGCTGTACCAATCGCTGGTCTACCGGCACCAGGTCGCGCAGCAGGTGGGGGCCGACGCCGATGGCCGGGAGGGTCCGGGGCTGTTCACCGTTTACGTCATCCTGGCCAGCGGGCATACCACCGGCGAGGCGGAGAAGCTGCTGCACGAGGAAATCGTCTGGCTCGCCACCCAGCCGATCTCGGCGGCCGAGCTGGACAAGGTGAAAACCGAGCTGCTCACCGACAAACTCAAGCGGCGCCAGACCCCACAGGGCATCGCCTTCGCGCTGGGCCAGGCCGCGCTCACCGAGGGTAGCCCGGCGCGCGTCAACAGCGACCTCGATGCCTTGCAGCAAGTTACCGCGGAGGACGTTCACCGCGTTATGCGCAACTTCATCACCGGCGCCCACAGCGTCACCATCGACTACCAGCCTCGGGCTGCGGTCAAGCAGGGAGATGCGAAATGACCCGCCGCCGCGATCGCCGAAGCTTGCTTCGCTCAGCCGTCTTTACTGCCATTCTCGGTATGCCCCCGGTGGTCGTCGCCGCGACCGGCCCGACCGCTAATTTCCCCGCCACGCCGCCCGCCCCTGGACCTGTGCCGCGGCTCAACGTGCCCACGCCCATCGCGCAAATTCTGCCGAACGGGCTGGAAGTGGTCAGCATGCGGCGCGCCGACCTGCCGCTGGTCACCGCGCAGTTGGTGTTGCGCAGCGGTGGCGAGATGGATCCGGCGAACGAGGCCGGCCTGGCCGACCTCACCGCCAGACTGCTGGACAAGGGCGCCGGCGGCAGGACCGCGCCGCAGATCGCCGCGGCCGCCGAGGCGCTGGGCGGTTCGTTGCAGGCCGCCGCCGGCTGGGACGAGAGCGCGGTGGGTATCACCGTCACCACGCCCAAGCTGCCGCAGGCGCTGGCCTTGCTGGCCAGCGTGGTGCGCCATCCCGACCTCACGCCGGACGAACTCAAGCACGCTCAGGCGCAGGCCATCGACGATCTCCGCCTAATGCTCAGCCGGCCGGCCGCGCTGGCCACGCTGGTGGCCAGCCGCGCAGTGTTCGGCGATGGTGTCTACGGCCATTCGCTCCTCGGCACGCCAGCCTCCATCGCGCGCATCACGCGCGCCGACGTAGAACGCCTACATGGCGTGCTGTACCGGCCCGACAATGCCATCCTGCTGCTGGCCGGCGACGTCACGCCTGCCCAGGCGCTGCAGTTGGCGCAGATCAGCTTTGGTGACTGGCGCAAGCCCGCCGTGCCGCTGCCGGCCAGGCCAGCGGCGCATGCCAATGGCAGCCTGCCTGCGTTGACCCTGATCGACCAGCATGGCGCCGGTCAGGCCGGGGTGGTCGCCGCGCACGTCGTGCCACCGCGCAAGGACGCCGGTTACTATGTCGGCGTGGTCGCCAATGCGGTGCTGGGCGGCTCCTACTCGGCGCGGCTCAACGAGGAGATTCGTATCAAGCACGGGCTTTCCTATGGCGCCAGCAGCAGCTTGCAGCCGATGGCCGGCAGCGGCCTGTGGCTGGCCTATGCGCAAACCAAAAACCCCTCCGCGCCGCAGGTTGTGCAGCTCATGCGGCAACAGTTCGCCGCGCTTGGCAGCCACCCGGTGCCCGCCGCCGAGCTGGCGGCGCGCAAGGCCACCCTGATCGGCGACTATGGCCGCAGCCTGGAAACCACCGCCGGGCTCGCCGAACGGGTCGCCGCGCTGGCGGTGTATGGCCTGCCGCTGGGCGGCATCAGCCAGTACATCGCCCGCGTGCAGGCGGTGACGCCGCGGCAGGTGGAGGCCTACGCGCACCGGCACCTCGATGCGAAGCATCTGCGCATGGTGGTGGTGGGCGATGCCGCGGAATTCGCGCCTGCTTTGCGTAAGGCTAATTCCAAAGCGGTCTTGCTCGAGGCGGACGGGCTGGACCTGGACAGCGCCGACCTGCAGCCGCCCACCGCCGGGCACTGAAGCACCCTCATCCCGACCCCGGCCCCTGGCTGGGGTTTTCATGGGTGCGCCCGGCAGGGCGCACTTACTTGGAGGTGAAAGTCCTCTACTCGGCCGGCAAGGGGAAGAGTTAGCCGAACGGCAAGGGTGTCGTGGGCGACTGCGAATCTGGAGGAAGCCGAAGGCAAAGCGCTGGCCTGACGAACAGGAAGCGGATAGGAGGCGGCACAGCGGGGTGAGGCGGCCCATATCGTCGAAGCCCGAAACTTGCACGGAACGCTGTGACGTAGATCCGACAGGCATAAGCGTGAAGGAGGGGGCTCCATACCCGGGGAGATCTGCACCGGTGCCTTGGTGCCAGGGCCATCGAGAGAGGGTCCGATGCTGGTGCAGAAGTCAGCCGAGGCCATAGTAGGAGCTGGCACAGACCGAAGGGCCGAACGTGGGAGAACGCGAGTAGGCGGTGGTATCTCGATGACGTTGATGAAGACACAAGCCCGCCCCGGTGGCGGGGCGCACACGGAGGAGGCTGGACGGTATCCGGCCAGTGCCGTGTTGCGTGTCGAGACCGAGTCGGCGAGCCATTTGCGGACGAAAGCGGAGGAGAAGCGGGAAAGCTGTTTGATGGAAGCCGTGGTCGACCGCGACAACCTGATGGCGGCGTATCAGCGGGTGGTCCGCCACAAGGGGGCGGCCGGTGTCGATGGCATCGGCGTGGCCCAGTTCAAGGATCACCTCAAGCAACACTGGCCGAGGATCAAGGCCAAACTGCTGGCTGGGGAGTACATCCCCTCGCCGGTGCGCCGGGTGGACATTCCCAAGCCGCAAGGCGGGGTGCGTACGCTCGGCATTCCGACGCTGACGGATCGAGTGATCCAGCAAGCGTTGCATCAGGTGCTGCAACCGATCTTCGAGGTGGAGTTTTCCCGGTCAAGCTATGGTTTCCGGCCGGGACGGAACGCGCATCAGGCGGTCAAGGCGGCGCAGAAGTATGTTGCCGAAGGCCGGCGTGTGGTGGTGGACATGGACCTGGAGAAATTCTTCGACCGGGTCAACCACGACATCCTGATGGGCAAACTGGTCGAGAAGGTGGGTGATGCACGGGTACTGAAGCTCATCCGCCGGTATCTGGAAGCGGGGATGATGGCCGGGGGCGTGGTATCCCCGCGGACACAAGGAACGCCGCAAGGCGGCGCCCTGAGTCCGTTGCTGTCGAATATCCTGCTGACGGAACTGGACCGGGAACTGGAACGCCGAGGCCATGCGTTCTGCCGTTACGCTGACGACTGCAATATCTACGTCCGAAGCCCAATGGCGGGCGAACGCCTGCTGGCAAGTCTGACCCGGTTTCTCACCGAACGCCTCAAGCTCACGGTCAACATGGCCAAGAGTGCGGTGGCACGACCGTGGGAACGGACGTTTCTGGGCTACAGCCTGACGAGGCACAAGGCACCGAAGGTGCGGATCGCCCCGGTCAGCCGGCAACGACTGACCGGCAAGCTTCGCGGGGTGCTGCGGTGTGCGCGCGGACGCAACGTGCAACGCACCATCGAGACCCTCAACCCGATCCTGCGTGGCTGGGCAGCGTACTTCAAGCTGAGCCAAAGCGAGCAATGTCTGGAAGAGCTCGACGGATGGATACGGCGCAAACTGCGCTGCATCCTGTGGCGGCAGTGGAAACGTCCCTACACCCGTGCCACGAACCTGATGAAGGCCGGGCTGACCGAAGAGCGGGCATGGCGCTCGGCTACCAACGGGCGAGGCCCGTGGTGGAACAGCGCAGCAAGTCACATGAACGCGGCCTTCCGGAAAGCCAATTTTGATCGTCTGGGTCTGGTGTCGCTGCTTGATACCGTGCGTCGACTCCAGTGTCTGTCATGAACCGCCGGATGCGGAACCGCACGTCCGGTGGTGTGGGAGGGCGGCCGGGGTGACCCGGCCACCTACCCGATCCGATGACCCTGCGCGTTCTATCCGTCTGCAGCCGCAACCGCCTTCGTAGCCCTACGGCGGAGGCTATGCTTGCAGGGATGCCCTGGGTGGAAATGGATTCCGCAGGTATGGCGACAAACGCTGAATTGATGCTCGATGCGGCCCCGCTGGACTGGGTGACCTGGTCGTGGTGATGGAGCGTCGGCAAAAGGCGCAGCTGGCGACGCAATTCGGCGACCTGTTCGAGGGTAAGCGCGCGGTGTGCGTGGATATCACGGATCGCTGCGGCCATACACAGCCTGGGCTGGTGGCGCTGCTGCAGCGTCAGGTCGGCCCGTTGCTGCAGAGCTGAATCGACGAATTCAAAGCCGGTATGCCACCGTCTTCATCACCATCGAGCTGGCCTGCATCAGTTGCGGGACCGGGAATGGCAGGTCGATGCCGCCGCGTTCCTCGGCGTTCTGCGCGTGGCGCACCTCGTCCGCCTGCATCTGCGCCAGCACCGCGCGCGAGCGCTCGTCCTGCGCAGGCAGGCGTTCCAGGTGTTCGGCCAGGTGCGCTTCCACCTGGCGCTCGGTTTCCACCACGAAGCCCAGGCTCACCGCGTCGCCGGCCAGCGCGGCCAGCGCGCCGATGGCGTAGCTGCCGGCGTACCACAGCGGGTTGAGCAGGCTGGGGCGGCTGTCCAGTTCCCTCAGCCGCTCGCCGCACCAGGCGAGATGGTCTGTCTCCTCGGCGGCGGCGCGAAGCAGGTGTTCGCGGTTCGCCTCGTTGCGGGCCAGTGCGGCCTGCCCGTCGTAAAGCGCCTGCGCGCAGACCTCGCCGGTGTGGTTGATGCGCATCAGGCCGGCGGCATGGCGACGCTCGGCGTCGTCCAGTTCCGCCGGGGCGATCCCGTGCGCGGGCGAGCAGCGATTGGCCTCCGGCGCGCCGGCAACGGTTTCCAGCGCGCGTTCGATACCGGCGAGCAGGCGATCCAGCGGGCTCAGCATGCGTGCGTTCATGCGGTCTTCTCCAGTTGCTGCGCCAGCAGGCTCAGCGGGTGTTGCGTGGTCCAGGACACAGCATCGTCACCCGCGGCGAGATGCAGGCGGCAACCGATATTGG
Source organism: Rhodanobacter sp. (assembly GCA_027450005.1). Lineage (GTDB taxonomy): Bacteria > Pseudomonadota > Gammaproteobacteria > Xanthomonadales > Rhodanobacteraceae > Rhodanobacter_A. Next base: position 11,646 of record DAIDKO010000028.1, read on the forward strand.
ACGACAGCAGTCGCGCGGGCGCCAGCGCGGCAAGCGGTCGCAGTACGGCTTCGCGCAACTGCGACGCGCGTTCCGGGAATTCGAGAACGTGGCTGCCAGCTGCGCCGCAGCAGCTTGGCGACCGCGGCAGTGGAGCGATCTCGAGCTGCGGTACGCGGCGCAACACCCGCAGCATCGCGGTTTCGCTGCGCGCCACGTTGGCCTGGGTGCAGGGCAGGTGCAACGCCACGCACAGGGGCAGTGGGCGGAAGCGCAGGCGCTCGGCGCGTTCGGCCAACAGGCTCCATGGATCGAGCACGGTCACCTCGGGCAGCGCGCGGCGCAGCGTACCCAGGCACCCCGGCGTCACGCTCAGCAGGCGCGTGGCACCGCTGGCCTGCCATGCGTGCCGCACACGCCGGGCGGCTTTTCCCGCCGTCGCAGCCTCGCCGCCATGCAGGTCCATGGCGCCACAGCAGAAGGCGGGCAGCACGTGGACGCGGTAGCCGGCGGCGCGCAACAGCGCGAGCGCTGCCTGCTGCGCTTCGGCATCTTCCACGCTCGCCACGCACCCGGGGAACAGGGCGAGCTCGGCCCCCGCCGCATCGCCTTGCGGCAGGGGCATGGGCGGCGTCTGAGGCACCAATCGCAGCGCGGTGCGCCAGGGTGAGTAGGCTGGCAGGCGGCGAGCCAACGGGCGGCTCCACTGCGCCGAACCCAGCATCGCGCCGAGCCAGCGCAGCGTCCGCACTATTCGAGGGCGCTGCAGCAGGCCCAGCAGGCGACGGGGTCGCCGTGGCGCCGGGCCGAGCAGGGCACGCGTCCCGATCAGCAGGTCGTCGTAACGCACCTCGGCGGGGCAGGCCTGTTGACAGCTCAGGCAGCCCAGGCAGTGGTCCAGGTGGGCGCGCAGATCGGCTGTCGGATCAGCCGTGCCGCGGGCCAATGCAGCGGCGATGGCGATGCGCCCCCGCGGCGACTCCGCCTCGCTGCGGTCCAGTGCATAGGTGGGACAGGTCGGCAGGCACAGGCCGCACTGCACGCACTGGTCGGCCAGGTCCGCAATGCGTGTGGGGGGCTGTTCAAGTGCCATGCGGGGCATGCTATCATTACCAGCTCACAGCCCACCGGATCGGTGGACTTGCGCAAGCGATGACGGCTCCGCTATCATCTCGCGCCTTTGTTTCACCGATTATTGTGCAACCGCCCTCGCCGGCGGCATACGGGTATCTCGAAATGAAAACTTTCAGCGCCAAGGCAGAAAGCGTCAAGCGCGACTGGTTCGTGGTGGACGCCACGAATAAGACGCTCGGTCGCCTGTCGACCGAAATCGCGCGTCGCCTGCGCGGCAAGCACAAGCCTGAGTTCACCCCGCACGTGGACACCGGCGACTACATCGTCGTGGTCAACGCGCAAAAGGTGGCGGTCACCGGCGCCAAGCTGGACGACAAGATGTATCACCGCTTCACCGGCTACGTCGGCAACCTCAAGACCACCAGTCTGAAGGACATGCTGGCGACCCACCCGGAGCGCGTAATCGAGATCGCCGTCAAGGGCATGCTGCCGAAGAACGCACTGGGCCGCGAGATGTACCGCAAGCTCAAGGTGTACGGCGGCGCCGAGCACCCGCATGCCGCGCAGCAGCCGCAGGCGTTGGAAGTCTAAGGAACCATCATGGCGATTCAGCAGAATTACGGTACCGGCCGCCGCAAGACCTCCGCCGCCCGCGTGTTCCTGCGCAAGGGCACCGGCGCGATCGAAGTCAACGGCAAGACCCTCGACCAGTTCTTCGGTCGCGAGACCTCGCGCATGATCGTGCGCCAGCCGCTCGAACTGACCCAGAACAGCGACAAGTTCGACATCAAGGTCACCGTCGAAGGCGGCGGCATCACCGGCCAGGCCGGTGCGATCCGTCTCGGCATCGCCCGCGCGCTGATCGAGTACGACGAAAGCCTGAAGTCGCCGCTCCGCAAGGCAGGCTTCGTGACCCGCGACGCCCGCGAGGTCGAGCGCAAGAAGGTCGGCCTCCACAAGGCCCGCCGCGCCACCCAGTTCTCGAAGCGCTAACCGCGCTTCGACGTGCGGCGCTCCAGGTCAGAGCGTGCCGACACGCCAGGGTTTTGGGAGATCGTCTAATGGTAGGACTGCAGACTCTGACTCTGCCTATCTAGGTTCGAATCCTAGTCTCCCAGCCATACGCAAAAAGCCCGCCGAAAGGCGGGCTTTTTGCGTATGGCGGAGAGACTGCCCGGACTCAAACCTCCGTTCGACAAATTTGTCAGGGTCAAACAAATTTGGACAACGCGCAGTACTGGCCCCGGAGCGCGCAGCGCGGGGGGTGAGCTCCATGAACGAGGCGAACAATCCTAGGTTACGAAGATGAGCGACGGGCGTGTCCAGATCAGCGTTGCTCTATCGTTCGGCCACCATGCATACGTGGTTGATGGCCGAGACGTTGATCCATACCCGTTTGAGGGTTGAGTTGCGTCTACCTCAGACCAAACTGGTAGCCAGCCCAAACCCCACAGCCATCACCGCCGCCACCGCCAGGCACGCACTCCCCAGCCGTACACGGCGTGCATCCACGCGCGGCGTCAAGCGCCACACCAGAAGCCCACCGACCAGCATGTCCGCCACCAGTGCCCACCGAAGCAGCCCGGAGGTGAGCAGCGGCCGAAACGGTGGCTGCAGGTGTCCCTCATACGCCGCCACGCCGACCACCATCAGCATGCCGAGCAGTGTCCACAGCAGGCACGCGAGATAGATTCGGTTGAACACCACGTCGCAGCGTTCGGTCCAGCGGAGCACGACCCAGGCGATCAAGGCGCAGAACAGTGCAGCGATGCTGCCGTAGAGCACCCACCACACCAGGCTGCTGACAACGGTGAGCAGGACGTTCATGCAATGTGCCTGAAGCCGAGACGGCGCAGCAGCTTGGCCATAAGCCATGCGGGCCCGATGAGCAGGTAAACGAGGTCGGTAAGGAAGCTGGGTTTGCGACCTTCGAACTTGTGGCCGATGAACTGGCCTATCCACGCCACCACGAACACGCCGACCGCAAGCCAGCGGAGATCGGCGGCACCGAGCCGTGCATAGAGGAAATGGCTGAGCAGGCCGAGGGCAGCGAACGCGACCAGTAGCGCCAACGCCAGCGTACGCGAGCGCTTCCAGTACCAGTAGAACGCCAGCACCATCAACGCCACCGCCCAGGCACCGGGACGCAGCCATTCCCGCGGCACCGGTATCGTCCAAAGCAAGGCAATCACCGACCATACGATGGGTGGCACGCAGCCCCAGTGAAAGACCTGATTCACCGGGTTGCGGTGATCGTTGCTGTAGCTGTCCAGCCAGTCGTGCATGCTGCGCCGGTCGGCGGCTTGCGTGGTCATGGTGCGTCCCCCCGGGAGGCTCAGGAATGCAATAGCACCATGCCGGTGGCGCCTACCGCAAGCCGCTCAATCCAGCCGGATGCCCGCCAGCCGTTCCAGTGCTTCGGCGTACTTGGCCGCGGTGCGCGCGATCACCTCGTCCGGAATCACCGGGCCGGGCGTGGTCTTGTTCCACGGCTGGGTCTCCAGCCAGTCGCGCACGAACTGCTTGTCGTAGCTGGGTGGGCTGATGCCCACCTGGTAGCTGTCGGCGGGCCAGAAGCGGGAGGAGTCCGGCGTGAGCATCTCGTCCATCACGTAGAGCCTGCCGTCGGCATCAGTGCCGAATTCGAACTTGGTATCGGCGATGATGATGCCGCGTTCGGCGGCATAAGCGGCTGCCCACTGGTAGACGGCCAGGGTCGCGTCACGCACCTGCTCGGCCAGCTCGCGGCCCACCGCGTTCACCACAGCATCGAAGCTCACGTTCTCGTCGTGGTCGCCCACGGCAGCCTTGGTCGACGGGGTGAAGATCGGCGCGGGCAACTGCTGGGCCTGCTTGAGTCCGGCGGGCAGTGCGATACCGCAGATCGCGCCCGTCTTCTGGTAGTCCTTCCAGCCTGAGCCGATGATGTAGCCGCGGGCGATGGCTTCCACCGGCACCGGCTTCAGCCGGCGGGTGACCACGGCGCGCTTTTCGTAGAGCTTCAGGTCGGTGCCGGGCGGCAGCACCCCAGCCAGCGGCACGTCGAGCAGGTGGTTGGGCACTAGGTGCGCGGTCTTGCCGAACCAGAAGTTGGAGATCTGGGTGAGCATCTCGCCCTTGCCCGGGATCGGGTTGGGCAGCACCACGTCGAACGCGGAAAGCCGGTCCGTGGCCACCATCAGCAGGTGCTGATCGTCCAGTGCGTAGACGTCGCGCACCTTGCCGCGATGGATCAGTTCCAGGCCGGGCAGGTTCGATTGCGGCAGGGTGGTGGGCACGACGGCGGTTCCGTGGGCGAAAGGGTGAACGCCCATTGTAGCGGCTGCCGCCGGTGTCGCCGCGGTGGATCGCGGGCGGCGCTGCTAGAATTCGCGGCTTTGAAACCGGCGTTCGTCGATGCGCATCCTGCTCACCACGGCACTCAGCCTTGTCGTAGCCTCCCCGGCGCTGGCGCAAGCGGCGCAGCCAAGGCCGTCGAGGCTGGGCTTGTGCGCGGCCTGCCATGGTGAAACCGGCGAGGCAGTGGTGCCCGGCGTACCCAACCTCGCCGGGCAGCGGCTGGATTACCTGCAGGCGGCCTTGCAGCATTATCGCGACGGCAGCCGCGACGTTCCGGTGATGCGCGCCGCCATCGGCCCGCTCAGCGATGCCGAGCTGGCTGCGCTGGCACGCTGGTACAGCGCCCAGGTTCCGACGCCGGCGGCCAAGCCATGAGGTTTACCTACACCTTCTGGTTTGGCTTCTTCGGTCTGCTGATCGGCCATCTGCCCGGCGCCATCACCGGCGCCATCATCGGCTTCGTGTTCGACAACCTGCAGCACACCCAGCGCAAGCAGGCCACCCCGGAAGCAGGCGGCTTTATCGGGCCGTTGTTCGCCTTGCTCGGTGCCGTGGCGAAATCCGATGGCCGCGTGTCCGAAGCGGAAATCGCCATCGCCGAACGGATGATGACGCGCATGGGGCTGGACGCCGCGCAGCGCCAGCAGGCCATCGCAAGCTTCAATGCGGGCAAGCAGCCCGAGTTTGACGTCACCCCCACCATCGACGGATTGCGCCGCTGGGCCGGGCTGCGCCGCGACCATGCCTTCCCGGTGCTGGACGTGGTGATCGACACCGTACTCGCGGAAGGCAGTCCCGCGCCTGAGAAGATGGCGATCCTGCGCCAGCTCGCCTTCGCCCTGCGCGTCAGCGACATGGAGCTGATGGCGCTGATAGCGATGAAGGGCTATGCGTGGAACGCGGGCGGCGCGCACGGCCGCGGAAGCCAGGGCTACGGCGGTGGCGGCTATGTACCACCGCAACGCAATACCCAGGGGCCCGATGCCTATGCCGTGCTCGGCATCGATCGCAGTGCCGATGATCGTGCGGTAAAGCGCGCCTATCGCAAGTTGATTTCCGAACACCATCCCGACCGCCTCGGGGACCTGCCCGAGGCCATGCGCAAGCAGGCCGAGGCACGCGCCAGCGAGATCAATGCGGCCTACGAGCGCATCAAGTCGGAACGCGGGTTCAAATAACCGGGAAGCACCAGCATGAGCAAGCAATCCGCCATCATCGCCCCCTCCATCCTTGCCGCCGACTTCGCGCGGCTGGGTGAAGACACCGCCGCGGCACTGGCCGCGGGCGCGGACTGGGTGCATTTCGACGTGATGGACAACCATTACGTGCCCAACTTGACCATGGGTCCGATGGTTCTGCAGTCGCTGCGCAAGTACGGCATCGCTGCGCCTATCGACGTGCACCTGATGGTGAAGCCGGTAGACCGTATCGTGCCCGACTTCGCCAAGGCCGGCGCCACGCTGATCAGTTTCCATCCCGAGGCCACTGAGCACGTTGACCGCACCATCGGACTGATCAGGGATTCGGGCTGCCAGGCCGGACTTGTTTTCAACCCTGCCACCTCCCTGGATTGCCTGGACTACGTGCTCGACAAGCTCGACCTGGTGCTGATCATGTCGGTCAACCCTGGCTTCGGTGGCCAGAAGTTCATCCCGATGGCGCTGGAGAAGCTGCACCGCGTGCGCCGCATGATCGACGAGCGCGGCCTGTCCGTGCGGCTGGAAGTGGACGGCGGCGTCACCGCGGAAAACATCGGCACCATCGCCACCGCGGGGGCGGATACCTTTGTCGCCGGGTCGGCGATCTTCCACGCCACGGATTACCGCGCCGAGATCGCTGCGATGCGCGCAGCCCTGGGCTGAAGCATTTGGTAGGCAGCGGTGAAGCGCCGGAACGGCTCCCCCACGCGTGCGCCACGGCCGAATGCGACGGCCTTCACTGAAGCAACAAAAGGCCCCGGTGCGGGGAGGTCGCGCCGGGGCAAACGTCATCGCCTGACGTGCGAGGAGACACCATCGACTGGCGCCTTGGCGCGGATACGGCGGCTGGGGAGGGGAGGCGCCGCATCCGCGCCATCCACGGCAATGGAGGCGTCAGTCGCAAGATCAGACCGGCTCTGGCCGGATTGGTTCCCCCAAATCGCGGAGACGATTTTGGCATCCGGCGAGCGACTGCCCAGAGCGTTACTTTCGTGAAGGGTGGCCAAAAAAATCCCCTCGCGTGGAGGGGATCGAAGGAACCACCCGCATGGAGGAACAGGGAAGATCAGCCGTTTGCTAGCCCCCGCGGCCGGCTCGCTTCCCTAAGTGGTGGCCGCCCGTCCACGGGAAGGTGTCAGTACAGCCCTACCAGCAGGCCGAGCAGCAAGGCGCCGAGCGCCAGCGACATCCGCAGCGGTTCGAAACCGCGCAGCTCGGCATTGGGGTCGCGGTCGGCAGCTTCGTTGCGGGTCATGGCAGCATCCGGGTGGGGGCGATGGGTCCATCTCAAGCCGTGGCGCGGTCGCGCTGGCGGCGAGGTCGAGGCGGGTTGCCGACGGCTTATGGCAAAACGCGGGCAGCGAGGGCGGTTGGCTTGCGACATTTGCGCGCGCATAGCACGCTGCGCGCCATTGCATCGCGCCATCCAACTGGGAGCCGCCCATGGGCCGCAGCATCGCCATCGTCGAAGATGAACCATTGATCCGCGCCAACTACGTCGAGGCGCTCAACCGCTTTGGCTACGACACCCGTGGTTATGGCTCGCGGCAGGAGGCCTCCAATGCATTCGCGATCAAGCTGCCGGAACTGGTGATCATCGACATCGGCCTCGGCGACGAACCGGAAGGCGGCTTCGACCTGTGCCGCGAGCTGCGCGCAAAGTCAGCCACGCTGCCGATCATCTTCCTCACCGCGCGCGATTCGGATTTCGATGTGATCTCCGGCCTGCGCCTAGGCGCCGACGATTACCTCAGCAAGGACACCAGCCTGCACCAGCTTGCTGCTCGTATCGCCGCGCTGTTCCGGCGCATCGAGTCGCTGAAGGCGCCGGCGACCAGCGAGACGGTGATCGAGCACGGCCCGCTGAAGATGGAATCCGAGCGCATGCGCATCACCTGGGACGGTTTGGAGGTGCCGCTCACCGTCACCGAGTTCTGGATGGTGCACACGCTAATCCGCTTCCCGGGCCACGTGAAGAACCGAGATCAACTGATGCGCGAGGCGGAGTTGGTGGTGGACGACGCCACCATCACCTCGCACATCAAGCGCATCCGCAAGAAGTTCATCGCGGTGGCGCCGGAATTCGACGCCATCGAGACGGTGCATGGCGTGGGTTATCGGTGGAAGCCGTGAACGTGCGCCGCGTGTTGGCCTTGACCCTGTCCGTCGTCTGCACGTATGCGATGGCCGCGCAAGCCAGTGACGACATCTTGGCCCACGGCATGCGCGACGGTGATGCGCCGGCATGGGCCGTCGCGGTGGTGAGTCCGCCGGGCTGGACGCGCGATTGCTGCACGTACGCCAAGGCCATCGGCGTCGATGCCGTGCTCTACCAGGGCGAGTGGACGGGCAAGCCCGAGCGGGTAATGGTGCTCAACACTTGGCCGCGCGAGCTGCCGACGCTGGCCGACGAAGTAGCGGCCGATCGCAAGCAATACCTGCAGCGCGATCCCAAGGGCCACGCCACCGATATCCACATCGGCAATCCGAACATGCCCTGCGCGGGGGTTCTGTACCAGGGCAGCGATCGCATCGATGACGCGGTCGTGTTCTGCGATCCTGGCAAGGAAAGCGGCATCCGCCTGAGCTGGTCGATGAGCTTCGCCGATGGCGACGCCGAGCAGCGGGCGTTGCTTGAGGCTTTCATGCAGGTGGCGACCGACACGCGCTACGAGCGTTATGTCGAGGCAACGAAGCGTTGAAAACGGGATGAGCCTTCGTCGCAAGTTGCTGCTCGTCGCGTTGTGCACGCTGGCGCTGCCGGTGGCCGGTTGGTTGTACGTGCGGCAAATGGAGGTGCTGCTGCGCGAAGGGCAGGCGCAGGCACTGATCGCTTCGGCGCGCGCGGTGGCGCGCAGCCTGGTGGTGACGCACGCGCCGCTGCCGCAGGGTGACGAGGCATGGTACGTGGAGCGGGCGGTCGATCCGATCACCGTGGACGGTTACGGCGACGACTGGGCGCCGCTGACGCCGTGGAGCCAGTCGTTTGGCGCGCGCGGCCAGCTACTGCTGGCCGAGGACGCGAGCGGGCTCTATCTCTACGCCCAGGTACGCGACACCCGACGCACTCGCGCCGACACGATGGATGGCATGAGCGCACTGGCCGCCGACCATCTCAATCTCGCACTGACCAACGCGGCCGGTACCCAGCGTTATCTTCTAGAAAGCGACGCGCCGGGCGCGATCACCGCCAGGGCGCTGGGGGCGCCGGTGGCCGGCTTGCCCGCGGAGTTTCCCGCGCAATGGCAGGAGGATGGCAGTGGCTTCCGGGTCGAGTTGCGCCTGCCGGGTGACCTGGCCCTGCAGGCGCTGGGCATCGGCGCATACGTGGCGACGGACGGCGGCGACCGCATGGCATTGCAGACCCGGCCGCTGCTGGATTATTCGGCCACGCTCTCCGGCGAGCTCGCCAACCTCGCGCCCGATCGCACGCAGGCGCGCGTGTTGTCGCCGCAAGGGTGGTTGCTGGCGCGCAGCGGCAAGCTGACCACCGCATCCCGCGCAGCGGAGCAGCCGGGCTGGTTCGCCTCGCTGATCTACCACTCGCTGCTGGCGACACGTCTGGAAAACGCCAACCTGTGGGCGCAGGAGGTGCCGAAACTGGATACCCCGGAGGTGTTGCATGCGCGTGCCGGCCAGCCGGTGAGCGTGTGGCGCAGCGGCGAGGAGCGCGGCAGCGTGGTGCTCTCCGCGGCGGTACCCATCGAGCGGGACGGCAAGGTGATTGGCGTGTTGTTGCTGGAGCAGGCCAGTCGCGCTGTGCCGCTGCTGGCGAACCGCGCACTGTTCGGCTTGCTGCTTACCAGCTTCGGCGTGCTGCTGGTTGCCGGCGCGATCCTGTTGCTGTTCGCCACGCGCCTCAGCCTGCGCCTGGGACGCCTGCGCAACGCCGCGGAGCTTGCACAATTGTCGGATGGACGCTTGGACGGCTCGTTGGAACGGGGACGCTTCCCGATGACCGGCGATCCGGACGAAATCGGCGACCTCGCCCGCAGCTTCGAAAAGCTGTTCGAGGCCGTCGGCGGCTACACCGACTACCTGCGCACGCTGGCCTCCAAGCTGTCGCACGAGCTCAATACGCCGCTGGCGATCGTGAAGTCCTCGCTGGACAACCTCGAGCACATCCTGTTGGAGCAGGCCGACCTGCCGCCGGACGC
>DAIDKO010000029.1 GCA_027450005.1 Rhodanobacter sp.
GGACTGGTGCGCGGCAAGGCGCTGCAGGACTACGTGAACCACCTCGTGCACCACCAGCCCATCGAACGGCTGAAGCTGCCGTTTGCGGCGGTGGCGACGCAGCTGGAGACCGGCCAGCGCACTGTGTTCGTCAGCGGCAACACCGGACAGGCGGTGCGCGCCTCCTCCAGCATCCCCGGCGTGTTCGAGACGGTGGAAATCCGAGGCAGGACCTACGTGGACGGCGGCGTGGTGAGTCCGGTCCCGGTGGACGCCACGCGCCAGCTCGGCGCGAATTTCGTGGTCGCGGTTGATATCTCGACCCGGCCCGGCGGCACCAATCCGCAAGGCATGTTCAACATCTTGGTGCAGTCCATCACCATCATGGGCCGTGAGTTGGCCAGGCAGGAGATCGCCCGCGCCGACGTGGTGATCCGGTCCGACCTCAGCGGCAGCGGCCCCGGCGACTTCGAGCAGAGCGAAGAGGCCAGCCTGGCCGGTGAGAAGGCCGCGCTGGCGGCAATCCCGGCAATCCGCGCCAAGCTTGCCGCGCGCGAGGCCAGCCTGGTCGCAGCGAGACCCTGACGATACGCACATGGCGCGCAGGCGACGCCGGTTGTAGCGTGTCGATTCCCTCCCGCACCCGGGTTCGCACCATGCCAAAGTCCTCGCACCTCCTCGTTTCACTGGCCTTGACCGCCATGCCCCTGCTCGTGCAGGCGGCGCCGGATACGCACGCCGCCCAAGCCGCCGCGCACGCGGCCATGCCACTTCCCAAGCTGGGCAAAGTACGCCGCATCGGCGACGTGGCGCTATCGCCCGACGGCGCACGTCTAGCCTGGGTGCAGGAGGGCAAACGACCAGTGATCGAGCTGGCCGATGCCGATGGCAAGCGCGCGCAGGTGCTGGACGTGGGCGCGAAGCTCGCCGACTGCAGCAAGAGAGACCTCGCCTGGTCGCCGGACTCGCACCGGCTCGCCTTCATCGCCAACTGCGGCCACGACCTCACCAACACCCAGGCGATGCATACGGACGTCTATCTCACCGACGTGACCGGCAAGGCGGCGCCGCGCCAACTGGCCAGGCTCGCCGGCTACGCGCGTGCACTGGCGTGGACCGCCAACGGCCGCTCGCTGGGCTTCCTCTACGTGCCCGGCGCCACCCGTCGCGCCGCCGCCACCGCTGCGGGCAAACCGCAGGAAGGCGTGATCGGCGAAGAGCCGGAAGAGATCCAGCGCGTCGCCAGCCTGGACGTGGCCAGCGGCATGCTGCGCACGCTGACTCCGGCCTCGATCTACGCCTACGAATTCGGCTGGTCGCCGGATGGCGCGCGCATCGCCTATACCGCCGCGCCGCCGCCGGGCGACAACAACTGGTGGGTGGCCAAGCTCTACGTGCAGGACGCGAAGGAAGGCGCCGCGCCACGCGTGGTGGTCGATCCATCCACCGTCACCGGTCCGTTGCACGGCCTGCAGATGGCGCTGCCGCGCTGGTCGCCGGACGGCACGCGGATCGCCTTCATCGGTGGCCTGATGAGCGACCAAGGTGCCACCGGCGGTGACCTCTACAGCGTCTCGCCCAACGGCGGCGAGCCGACCAACCTCACAGCGGGCATCACCGTGACGCCAGAGTGGTTCGCCTGGGCCGGCAACGACGGGCTGACGGTAAGCCAGAACGTCAAGGGCAAGGTGCAGCTGGCCCGTTACAACATCCGCGGTGACCACGCCACCGCGCAGGCGCCCTACTTCACTGTGCCGGCGATGATCGGCGCGGGCAGTGCGGTGCTCTCGGTGTCGCTGTCCGCCGACCACCAGCACGTGGCCTTCGAGCAGAGCTCGTTCGAGCACGCGCCGGAAGTGCACGCCGGCAGGCTGGACGGCACGCCGCCGCCCGCTGTCACCGCGCTCAACGCCGGGCTAAAGCCCGCGTGGGGCAAGGCAGTCTCGGTGGAGTGGAAGAACGAAGGCCGCGATGTGCAGGGCTGGCTGCTCTACCCGGCCAACTACGACCCGCACAAGACCTACCCGATGATCGTCAGCGTGCATGGCGGCCCGGCCTGGGGCGTGCTGTCGAGCTGGCCCGGCATGAGCGCGATGTATGCCGCCGAAGGCTACTTCCAGTTCATGCCCAACCCGCGCGGCAGCTTCGGCCAGGGCGAAGCCTTCGTGCAAGCCAACCGCAAGGACTTCGGCTACGGCGACCTGCGCGACATCCTCGCCGGCATCGACGCGGTGGAGAAGATGGCGCCGGTGGACGACCACCGCCTCGGTCTCACCGGCTGGAGCTACGGCGGCTTCATGAGCATGTTCGCGCCCACCCAGACGCAGCGCTTCCGTGCCGCGGTCGCCGGTGCCGGCCTGTCCGACTGGCAGAGCTACTACGGCGAGAACCGCATCGACCAGTGGATGATCCCGTACTTCGGCGCCTCGCTGTACGACGATCCGGCGGCCTACGCGAAGAGCTCGGCGATCAACTTCGTCAAGAACGTGAAGACCCCCACGCTGATCGTGGTCGGCGACCGCGACGAGGAGTGCCCCGCGCCGCAGTCCTTCGAGTACTGGCACGCGCTGAAGACGCTGGGCGTGCCCACCGAGCTGGTGGTCTACCCGAACGAAGGCCACGCCTTCAGCAACCCCGCGCACACCCGCGACGTCCAGCAGCGCTCGCTGGCTTGGTTCGCGAAATACCTACCGGCATCGAAGTGAAGGATGGCGTGACCGGCTGCTTCTCCCTGAGCGAGAGCAGCCGGAAACACCACGTTCAATCTATTCAATAATCGCGCCATTAATTTCATTAATTACTGATTTAATGGATAGTTGACTTGAATTATCTATTCAAGTATCTATTCACGCATGGCCAACGCCACCATCTTCACCGAGCGCCTGCTCGCAGCCCTGCGCCCGCGCCGGGTCGCCAGTGCACGTGAGCTGGGGGTGGCGCTGAACGCCAGTCAGCCCAGCATTTCACGCGCCCTGGCGGCCGCCGGACCGCGCGTGGTGCGTGTGGGCCAGGCGCGGCGCAGCCGCTACGCCGCCGTGCGCGAGGTGCGTAGGCTGGGCACGCACTGGCCGCTGTACCGCATCGACGAACGCGGCCAGCCGCACGAATTTGGCCAGCTGACGGCGCTGCACGGCGACGGCTGCCTGGTGGCCACCCGCACGCCGCCCGAGTGGCTGCACGGCGAATTCGCCGATGGCCTGTTCCCCGGGCTGCCGTGGTTCCTCGACGACCAGCGTCCGCAAGGCTTCCTGGGGCGCCAGTTCGTCCAACGCTGGTCGCACGAGCTGGGCCTGTCCAACGACGTCCTGCGCTGGAACGAGGATGCCGTGCTCGCCGCCCTGCTGCTGCACGGCGAAGACGCGCCCGGCAACTTCGTGCTGGGCGACGCGGCACTGGAGCGCGCCCTGCGCGACGAGCCGGAAGCAATCCCCGCCGCAGCGCGCAGCGAGTACTACGCGCAACTCGCACAAGCCGCCCTGAGCGGCGAACTGGTGGGTTCCGCCGCCGCTGGTGAGCAACCCAAGTTCACCACCTGCGTGCGTGATGCCGACGGCAGCCTGCGGCACGTGATCGTCAAGTTCAGCGAACCCGCCGATGCCCACCCCGGCGCACGCCGCTGGGCCGACCTGCTGACCTGCGAACACCTCGCCGCCGGCCTGCTCACAGAGCACGGCCTTACCAGCACGCGTACCGAACTTATCCACTCGCTAGGCTGGCTGTGCCTGGAGGCCACGCGCTTCGATCGCATCGCCGCGCATGGCCGTCGGGGCCTCGTCACGCTGGCGGCATGGAGCGACGCCCACGACGGCGAACGCGACGACTGGACCACCGCTGCCGCCCGCATGCGGCAAGGCGGCTGGATCGACGACGATGCGCTGGAACAGGTGCGCCTGCGCTGGTGGTTCGGCCGCCTGATCGCCAACACCGACATGCACTTCGGCAACCTGGGCTTCTTCCTCGGCGACACAATCCCGCTGCAACTTGCTCCAGGCTACGACATGCTGCCGATGCTTTATCGCCCCGCCACCAGCGGCACCGTGGTGGCGCGTGCCTTCGATCCGCCGCCGCCCACGCCTGCCGCGTTGCCGTACTGGCGCGAGGCCGCCGTGCTGGCCAACCTGTACTGGCAGCGCGTGGCCGCGCACCCCGGCATCAGCGACGATTTCCGCCGCCTCGCCGACGCCAACCAAGCCACCCTGAAGCAACGACGCCAGCGCTTTGCCATGGACGACGCATGAAGCTCGCCCTGTTCGACTTCGACGGCACGGTTACCACGCGCGAGACGATGCCCGACTTCGTGCGGCGTGCCGTGCCGCCGCTGCGACGCGCCCTGGGTGTCCCCGCGTTTGCGCTGATGTTCGCCGGCTACAGGATGGGCCTGGTCGCCGGCACCACGATACGCAACGCGGTGACTGCTTTTGGTTTCCGCGGCGTGCCGGTGGCGCGCGTCCGTGCCGCCGGCAGGCACTTCGCCACCGAGTACATTCCCACCGTGTTGCGCCCTGAAGCCGGCATGGATCAGCAGGACGGCCGCCATCGTGGCGACGCGCGGCCAACGGAGCGCTTCCCTTTCCGTCGGTGTCTGCGGCATCGCGCGCCTTCCCTTTCCCGCTCCAGGTCGTGGGAAAGACACCGCGACCTTCGATGGGTTCCACGGCGGCGATCAGCTCAGAACAACTGCCCCTGCGGCGACGGCGCGCACGACGGCACGAAGCGCGAGGTGTCCAGTTGCAGTTCGCGCGCGCGGCCGAAGCCAAGCCAGCAACAGGCCACCTCGAAGCGCTTGCGCAGTAGCTCGGCGAATACGCCCTGGCCACGCATGCGCGTGCGGAAGTCGCTGTCGTAGTCCCGGCCGCCGTTGATCTGCCGCACCAGGCTCATCACGTGCTCGGCGCGCTGCGGCGCGTGCAGCGCCAGCCATTCGCGGAACAGCTGCTTCAGCTCCCACGGCAGGCGCAGCACGGTGTAGCCGGCGCAGCGTGCGCCGGCCTCGTGTGCACCTTCCAGCACGGCCTCCATGTCCTTGTCGTTGAGCGCGGGAATGATCGGCGTCACCAGCACACCGACCGGCACGCCGGCCTCGGCCAGCGCGGCGATGGCCTTGAGGCGGCGATGCGGCGCGCTGGCACGCGGTTCGAGCTTCGCGGCGAGGTGGTTGTCGAGCGAGTTCACCGAGACGAACACCTGCACCAGCGTTTCGCGTGCCATCGCGGCAAGCAGGTCGAGGTCGCGTTCGACCAAAGCGTTCTTGGTGACCAGGGTGCAGGGGTGATGGCTTTCGGCCAGCACCTCCAGTGCGGCGCGGGTGAGTCGCCACTTCTTTTCGATGGGCTGGTACGGGTCGGTGTTGCTGCCGATGTTGATCGGCCTCGGCAGATAGCCGGGTTTCGCGAGTTCGCTGCGCAGCACCTCGGCGAGATTGCCCTTGGCGCGCAGCTTGGTTTCAAAATCCAGCCCGGGCGAGAGATTGAGGTAGCTGTGCGAGGGGCGTGCGAAGCAGTAAATGCAGCAGCTCGCAGCCGCGAAACGGGTTCAATGCCTGCTCGAAGGTGATGTCCGGCGAGTCGTTGCGGGTGATGACGCTGCGCACACGCTCCTCGCTGACGCAGGTCGGGGGACGCGGTGCGGCTTCGTCCAGCAACGCGCTCTGCCAGCCGTCGTCCTCGGCTTGGTGTCGGAGGGTCTCGAAGCGCCCTTCCGGATTAGAAGCGGCACCGCGACCCTTGATTGCCTGCGGTGGAAGGAAGGAATCGCCCATCCACGCAGTGTGCCGCGCGGGTATCTCACCGCGCGCGACACCTGCGCCAATGCCTCAGCCGACCGGCAACACGGTGCGCTGCTGGCTGTCGTTGACGATCTCCGCGGCGGATAGATAAAACGCCAGCACCGCGGTGAGCAGGCCCATGTAGCCGCCCGCCTGGTGCAGCCCGGCCATACCAGTCCATTCGCCGGCAGCGAGCAGGAAGAAGGTGATCCACAGCGCCAGGAAGATGAGCTGCAATGCTCGCGGCGCACGGAACGTGCCCAGCCACATGTAGAAGGTGAACACGCCCCATAGGAACAGGTACCAGCCAACGAAGGCGGCCGGCACCTTATCGTGCAGGAACAGCACGAATAGCGCGAACGACCACCAGAACGCGCCGTAGCTGAGGAAGGCGGTGGCGCCGAAGGTGTTGCCGCGTGGCAGCTCCATCACGCCGGCGATAGCTTGTGCGGTACCGCCGTAGGCCAGCGCGCAGGCCAGCACCATGCCCATCGCCTCGCCGCCGAACCAGCCAGCATTGATCATGCTGAGCAGCCAGGTGGTGAGTGCGAAGCCCGCCAGGCCAAGCGGCGCGGGGTTGGAAAACTTCGTTTGCGTACTTGCGTCGCTCATGGTGTGTTCCCCAGTGGTTCGGATGGCGATGCGGGTTGCGTGGTGCGCGGTGGGCCATCCACCCGCCGTGCACCGGCTCGTGTTGCGGGTCTCCGGATCAATAGGCGGCACCGGTTGGTGACGCCGCGGTGCTTAGAACTTGTACATGCCGCTCAGGCTGACTTGGTTGCCGCTGGTGGTCTTACGGTTGATGCCATCGGTGGTGGAGTCGAGCCTTCCGTTCAGCCATTCGACGCCTAGCGCGTAGGCGCCGGCGGAATACTGCAGGTTCATGCCAGTCTGGCGACTGCGCAGTAGGCCGGTGGCGCCGTTGCCCATCCAGCGCACCACGTCGTTGTGGTTAAGCTTGCTGGTGGCGTAAAGCGCGTTGAGGCTCCAGTTCGGCGTGAAGCTGTAACCAGCCTGCAGATAGCCGCCGGTTTCCTTGATGTCGCCGAACTGCGAGAGGTCGCCGAACACCTGGCCCAGGCCGCTGCCGGTGTAGGCATCGGCCTTGAATACCCAAGGACCGGGCTTCCACTGGCCACCCAGTTCGTAGCCCAGGCTCTTCACGTTGGACTGCACCGGCGTCGGCGCCGCGCCGTTCACACCGCGCAGGTTGACCTCGCTGTAATGCGCTACCGCGTAGGCGAGCCAGTGCTTGTCCTGCACATGCAGGCGCGCCTCGACCTGCGGCCGGAAGCCGGCGTTGCCGGCAGTGAGGAAGTTGGTGTTGGTAACTGCGCCATCCGGTCCGTTCCACTGACCCTCGAACGCGCCCAGGTCCAATCGCCACTTCGGGCCTTCGCCGCCACGGCTGAGGTCCTGCATCACCACGATGCCCGGGAAGCGCCAGCCGATCATGCCGCTGCCAAAACCCAATGGGAAAGCGACATGCGCCAGCGACTCGGTGACGTTGTCGAGCGGAAACAGCAGGTCCCACTGCTGGCCGATGCGGACCGTGGTCCCGCTGGTCGGGTTAATAAGGTCCATGTACGCCTGACGCAGGCGCGGTATCGGCTGCTGCTGGCTGTAAGGGCCTGCGCCGTTGTAGCCTCCGAAGAAATCCATCTCGATGTGGCCACCGCCCACCCAGTCGCCGGCAAACTTGGCGCCACTGAAGTCCAGCCAGAAGCGGGTGTTGCGCACGTCCATGCCGCTCAGCGAACCGGTCGAGCCGGCTACCGGATACTCCGCGTTCTGGCCGTTGCCGTAGACGAAGCTCTTGCTCTGCTCGAAGGCGGTGGCGCTGATGAAGCCGTGCAACGCCACCGACACGCCGGGCGCGGAGGTGAATGCCGGTTTGCTCGGGGCGGCGGGGGCGGCGGCGACGTTTTGCGTGGGCGCGGCGGGCCCCGGCGGGCTCGCGGCCGGTTCTCGCTGGGCCACGACCATGGCCTTGAGCTGGGCCAGCTCCTGCTCCAGCTGATCCACCCGCTGCTCGAGCTGTCGCTCACGCGCGCTTTCGCCCGAGTTGCTAGTGGTCTGCGCTTGTGCGGCCCAAGGCAGCGCCAAAGAAAAGGCGATGCCCAGTGCCAGCGGCGCTCGGCAGCGACGAACGAGTGTCGAGCTCATGGAAGACTCCCCCTGGAATAATGGTGCACCGAGCATGGCCGCGCCCCTGAGCGCCTGACTATTCGCCGTTAGTCTTAGCCTCGACCAAAGTCTGTAGTCGGGGTGCTTCGACGCTGCAGAGACATCGCTACACTCGAAGGCCTGATTTCGCTATCCGCCCCATGCCCACCAAGGAGACACGCATGTCCACGATCCATCCCGTCGATCCCGCGTTCGCGGCCAGGGCCCGCATCCGCCAGGACGATTACGAGCGGCTGTACACCGAGTCGGTAAGGGATCCCGAAGGCTTTTGGGCCAAGGTGGGCGAGCGGCTCGCGTGGGCGAGGAAGCCGACAAAGATCAAGGACGTCTCCTACGACCCGACGAACCTGCACATCCGCTGGTACGAGGACGGCATGCTCAACGTGTCGTCCAACTGTCTCGACCGCCACCTCGCCGAGCGCGGCGACAAGACCGCGATCATCTTCGAGGGCGACGACCCGAACGAATCGCGCAAGCTCAGCTACCGCGAGTTGCACGCCGAAGTGTGCAAGTTCGCCAACGCGCTGAAGCACCTCGGCGTGGCCAAGGGTGACCGCGTGGCGATCTACCTGCCGATGATCCCCGAGGCCGCGGTGGCTATGCTGGCCTGCGCGCGCATCGGCGCGATTCACTCGGTGGTGTTCGGTGGCTTTTCGCCGGACTCGCTGGCAGGGCGCATCGCCGACTCCGCCTGCAAGCTGGTGGTGACCGCCGACGAAGGCGTGCGCGGCGGCAAGAAGATCCCGCTCAAGACTAACGTGGACGAAGCGCTCAAGCGCCCGGGCACCCACAGCGTGGAAACCGTGGTGGTGGTGGGCCGCACCGGCAGCGCGGTACCGATGCAGTCGCCGCGCGACCGCTACTGGCACAACCTGATGGACGGCCAAAGCACCGATTGTCCGGCCGAACCGATGGAAGCCGAACACCCGCTGTTCATCCTCTACACCTCAGGCTCCACCGGCAAACCCAAAGGTGTGCTGCACACCTCCGGCGGCTACCTCGTCTACACCAGCTACACCCACGAATGCGTGTTCGACTTGCGCGAAGACGACGTCTACTGGTGCACCGCCGACGTGGGCTGGGTCACCGGCCACAGCTACGTGGTGTACGGCCCGCTGGCCAATGGCGCGACCACGGTGATGTTCGACGGCGTACCGAACTATCCCGACTTCAGCCGCTTCTGGCAGGTGGTGGACAAGCACAAGGTGACCCTGTTCTACACCGCACCCACCGCCATCCGCGCGCTAATGCGCGAGGGCGAGGCGCCGGTGAAGAAAGCTTCCCGCGCCAGCCTGCGCGTACTCGGAACGGTAGGCGAACCGATCAACCCCGAGGCCTGGGAGTGGTACTGGCGCGTGGTAGGGGACAGCCGGCTGCCCATCGTGGACACTTGGTGGCAGACCGAGACCGGCGGCATCCTGATCACTCCACTGCCCGGTGCCATCGACGCCAAGCCCGGCTCGGCCACCAAGCCGTTCTTCGGCATCAAGCCCGCCATCGTCGATGCCAACGGCGAAGTCCAGCAGGGCGCCTGCGAGGGCAACCTGCTGATCACCGACTCGTGGCCCGGCCAGATGCGCACCGTGTACGGCGACCACCAGCGCTTCATTGAAACCTACTTCAGCGCCTACCCCGGCAACTACTTCACCGGCGACGGCGCGCGACGCGACGCAGACGGCTACTACTGGATCACCGGCCGCGTCGACGACGTCATCAACGTCTCGGGCCACCGCATCGGCACCGCCGAGGTGGAAAGCGCGCTGGTGGCGCATCCCAAGGTGGCCGAGGCCGCCGTGGTCGGTTGCCCGCACGACATCAAGGGCCAGGGCATCTACGCCTACGTCACGCTGATCGCCGGCGAGACAGGCAGCGACGAGCTGAAGAAGGAGCTGGTGGCCTGGGTGCGCAAGGAGATCGGCCCGATCGCCACGCCCGACTACATCCAGTGGGCGCCCGGCCTGCCTAAGACGCGCTCGGGCAAGATTATGCGCCGCATCCTGCGCAAGATCGGCGAGAACCTCCCCGACCAGCTCGGCGACATCTCGACCCTAGCCGACCCGAGCGTGGTGAAAAGCCTGGTCGAGGAGCGGCTCATCAAATGACCCTTGCCACGTCATCCCGGCGCCGGCCGGAACCCCTTTTCAACGGCGAATGCCGGTCATCCAGCCCCCCTGTGACGCAGGGCATTGGAACCCCGGCCCTCGCTGGGGTGACGAACCGAACGCTATGCCCGACATCCTGATCGCCGACGACCACCCGCTGTTCCGCGATGCCCTGCAGCGCGCTGTGCTGGCTGCGCTGCCGCAGGCGAAGGTACACAGCGCGGACAGCGTGCACGGCCTGTACGCGCTCATCGAGCAATATCCCGACACCGACCTGCTGCTGCTCGACCTGCACATGCCGGATGCGCGCGGCTACTCCGCGCTGGCGCATATCCGCGGGCAATACCCCGGCCTGCCGATCATCGTGGTCTCCGGCCACGAGGAGGCACAGGTCGCGCGTCGCGCGCTGGCCCATGGCGCCGCCGCCTACATCCCCAAGTCCACTGCGGGCGACGAGATCGTGCACGCCATCCGCGCGGTGCTCGACGGCGACGTGTGGCTGCCGCCGCAGCTCGTCGGCGGGAGCGCTGAACTCAAGCCCGACGAGGCCGACATTGCCGCCCGCGTCGCCACGTTGACCCCGCAGCAGTTCCGCGTGCTGACCATGATCGCCGAGGGCCTGCTCAACAAGCAGATCGCCTGGGAACTCGGCGTCTCCGAAGCCACGGTAAAGGCGCACATGACCGCGATCATGCGCAAGCTCGGCGTCAACAACCGCACTCAGGTCGCGCTCGCCGCCAGCCAGCTGGCCGTGGAACCGGGCACGATGCAGCCGTTGCCGGTGGATGAGGAAGGCGAATAGGCGCTACCGCAGGCACGCACTGGAGGATGCCGCGCCGCACTCTCACCGAAGCAGCAGGTACGGGTTGGTGCGCCAGCCAGTGCACCCGGCATCGCGTGCAAGGCGGGCAACATCGCGAGAGCCCGGCTTCTTCGTGTGTCCTGCCCGGCGAGCAGCAACAGCGACGGCGGCCGATGCCGTCGTTGCACCCTACTTCCGTACCAGCGCCGTCAGCAAGGCGCGCAACGCCGCCGGCTTTACCGGCTTGTGCAGCAAAGGATAGCCCAACGCCCGTGCACGTTGCTTGAGTTCACTGCTGCCGTCGGCGGTGATCAGGGCAGCAGGCGGCAGCGGGTTGCAGGCGGCGCGCAGCCGCTGCAACGCCTGCAGCCCATCGACGCCGTCGGCGAGGTGGTAGTCGGCGAGGATCAGGTCCACTGCGCCACGCCGCAGCTCGGTGGCGCCAGCGTCCACGTCGCGCGCGGTGCGGCAGTCCACGCCCCAGCGGCTCAGCAGCATGCGCATGCCGTCGAGGATGGCAATGTCGTCATCGAGGCACAGCACGGTGAGCGGCAGTTGCTCGTCGGTGCTGCCGCTGGCGCGGCGCACACCCTGCCTTCGTACCGGCGCGGTAACGGCGCGCGGCACGATCACCGTAAAGCAACTGCCGTGGCCTGGGCGCGAGTGCAGATCGAGCCGGTGGTCAAGCATCGCCGCTATGCGGTCGCAGATCGACAAGCCCAATCCCAGGCCCTTCTCGCCCCACGGCGAAGGTTGCTCCAGTCGCTGGAACTCGCCGAAGATGCGTGCGCACTGTTCGGCGGGGATGCCTGGACCGCTGTCCCACACCTCGATGCGCACGTCGCCGCCGTGGCGACGCGCACCCAGTAACACGCCGCCATGGTGCGTATAGCGCAACGCATTGGATAGGAAGTTCTGTAGCACGCGGCGCAACAGCTGCGGATCGCTGCGTATGGCGAGCTTGCTGGGCACTACGCGCAGGCGCAGGCCGCGCTGCTCAGCGAGCACTGCGAACTGGTTTTGCAACGAATCGAATAGGTCAGCCAGTGCGAAGTCGGCGATTTCCGGCCGGTAGGTGCCAGTGTCCAGCCGTGACGTGTCGAGCAAGGCGTCGAGCAGATCCTCGGCTGCGCGGAAGGAAGTATCGATCCGGTCGGCCAGTTGCAAGGCTTCCGGGTCCAGACCCGGCTGCTGGCGCAGCGCGGAGGTGAACAGGCGCGCTGCGTTGAGCGGTTGCAGCAGGTCGTGGCTGGCCGCCGCCAGGAAGCGCGTCTTGGATACGTTGGCAGCCTCGGCGGTGCGTTGTGCCTGCGCCGTGGCGGCCAGCGCTTCGCTCAGCTCGGCTGTGCGTTGTCCCACGCGCTGCTCCAGCGTCTCGTTCGCTTCAATCAACGCCTGCTCCGCGCGCTTGTAGGCGCTGACGTCGGTGTAGGTGGTGACGTAGCCGCCGCCGGGCAGCGCACGGCCGCGCATCTCGATCGTACTGCCGTCGGCGCGCACACGCTGGAACACATGCGGCGTGCCGGCGCGCAGATGGGCGAGGCGCTTGGCGACGTGTTCTTCCACTTCACCGGGGCCACACTCGCCGTGCTCGGCATTCCAGCGGATCAGTTCGGTCACTGGCACGCCGACGTAGACCATGCCGTCGGGATAGCCGAACAGTTCGAGATAACGCCGGTTCCACGCCACCACGCGCATCTCGGCATCGACCACGCTGATGCCCTGCGAAACGTTTTCCAGGGTGGAGGAGAGCAACTCGCGGTTGAAGCGCAGCTCCTGCGAGGCCTCGTCCATCAAGGCCATCGACTCTGCAATATCCAGCCCCGAGCCGGACAATGCGCCCATTAGGATGCGCCGCGCGCTGGCCGCGCCCACAGCGCCGGCGAGCAGGCGCTCGGTGTGCTGGATCAGCGCGCGGTCGGCCGCTTCGCCCGGCTGCAACGGCTTGCCGCGCAGCAGCGAGTATTCGGCGAACGCGCGTTCGGTGCCGCGCGGGCCCACAATGCGCGTGGCGATGGTTCGCAAGTCCGCCGCCGCCACGCGGCCGCGCCAGTCCCCGACGCCATCGGGGCTGGTCGCACTGGGAGCGACGAACAATGCCGCATGCAGGCGTTCCTCCAACGTCGGTCGCCAACGCAACGAGACGACCACCAAGCATCCCACGTTGACCAGCAGCGACCACAACGTGCCGGACAACAGGGAATCGTCGCCGGCGTGCTGGAATGGCAACCAACCTAGGCCGGGCAAGGCTTCTTGTCGCCAACTGCCCACATGCAACATGGCCGGCAGCAGCAGAGCCCACGCCCACACCGCAAAGCCCGCCAGCAGGCCGAGCGCCACGCCGCGCCGGCTTGCACCACGCCAGTACAGCGCCGCCACGATGGCTGGCGCCAGCTGCACCACCGCGGCAAACGCGAGCAGGCCGGTGGCGGCAAGATTCTCGGTGTCGGCTACCTCGCGGTAGAAGCCATAGGCCAGACCCGCCAAGACCACGATGGCGACGCGACGTATGCGAAGGACCAGCTGCGAAAGATCGCTGCGATGCTCCAGCCGCAGGCGGTGCACGCGCAGCAGCGCCGGCATCACGAGGTCGTTGCTGATCATCGTGGACAGCGCCACAGCCGCCACGATGGTCATGCCGGTGGCCGCGGAGAAGCCGCCCACGAAGGCCAGCATCGTCATACCGTGGCTGCCCAGCGCCAGCGGCAGGTTGAGGACCCACGCATCCGGCAGACCGTCGCGCACCGCCGGCAGATGCGCACCTGCGGCCACGATGGGCGGTACCGCCAGAATGATGGCCAGCATATAAAGTGGGAACATCCAGCGCGCGCGATGCAGGTCGCGCGCGTCCTCGCACTCCACCACGCCGATCTGGAATTGCCGCGGCAGGCAGACCGTGGCGAAGAACGCCAGCGCTGTCTTTGCGAGGAACCCCGCCGTGATGCTCTGCCCCGCATGCGCCAACGGCATCGCCACCGTCTCAGCCAGCCCGGGCCCGTGGTACACGGCGAAAACAGCCAGTGCCAGGAACGCGACCAGTTTGATCAGCGACTCCAGCGCGATCGCTAGCATCAGGCCATGGTGGTGCTCAGTGGCGTCGATGCTTCGCGTGCCGAACAGGATAGCGAACGCCGCGAGTAGGCCGTCGCACCACAGCGCCGGATCGGTCGCGATCGCGTCTCGTGGGGCGGGCGTATTGCCGCCGAGCACGGCAAAGGACATCGCGACGGCCTTTAGCTGCAGGGCGATGTATGGCAGCACGGCTAACACGGCGATGACCGCCACCAGAGCTGCCAGACCATGCGACTTGCCGAAGCGGGCGCCGATGAAGTCGGCGATCGAGGTGATGTTGCGTTGCTGCGCCACCCTGACCAGGCGGCGCAGCAGGCCGAATCCAAACACGAAGAGCAGGACCGGGCCGAGGTAGATCGGCAGGTAGGCCACCCCGTCGCGCGCTGCCGTGCCTACTGCGCCGTAAAAGGTCCAGGACGAGCAATACACCGCCAGCGCCAGCGAGTAGACCACAGGGCGCAGGCGCGGCTGGCGCGGGTACAAGGGGCGTCGGTCGCCCGCCCAGGCCACGCCGTACAGCAGGCCCACGTAGAGCAAGGCAACGAGCAACAGCAGCCAACCGGCGATCACGTGTGTCCCCCATTCATCGGCTTGGCGCGCTGTCCGCTTGTGCGCAGCAGCGCCTGTCCGTCAGCATGCGCGCATGCACAGCATCGACGGCCCCCTGGCAGCGAAAGTAGCAGAGCCCTTGCTGGCTGACGAGATTCACGTCTGGCAGCTGCTGCGCCCGCACGGGGCGAAACGGCAGCCGCTGCTGGCACTGCTCGGGTGCTACCTCGGCATCGACCCGACAGAAGTGCGCCTGGTCGAGGGCCTGCACGGTCGCCCTGAGCTTCATGCCGCTCATGGAGCGCCGTTCGACTTCAACTGGTCGCATAGCGGCGAAAGGGCCGTGGTAGCCCTGGCGAAAGGGCTCTCGCCCGGCATCGACCTCGAGCATCGCCGCGCGCGCAGCAGTGCGCTGGAAATCGCGCGGCGGTTCTTCACCGCCGAGGAAGCCGCTTGGCTTGATTCGCTGGGTGAAGGCGAGAGACAGGTCGCCTTCTTGGAGCTATGGACCGCCCGCGAGGCGGTACTCAAGGCGCTCGGTCGCGGCATCGGGTTCGGCCTGGACAAACTGGCATTTCGTCGTGAGACCGGCGGTCTTGTGTTGCATCGGCTGGACGGCGACGATCCACGCGCGTGGCAGTTGCACGCGTTGGACGTCGGTGTCGACGCGTTCGCGACGTTGGCGTGGCGGGGCTCTCTCCGGCGGGTCCGCCTGTTTCCGCTTGCCGACGACGCATGATCGCGGCAGTGTTGCGCTTGTTCTCTCGTCACGGACCGCGGCCATGACCCTGCTCAGCGTCAACCTCAACAAGATCGCAGTACTGCGCAATTCGCGCGGCGGCGACGAACCAGACATCTGCCGTGCGGCGCTGACCTGCATCGAGAGCGGCTGCGGCGGTATAACCGTTCACCCACGGCCGGACATGCGCCATGTGCGTCCCGACGACGTGCGCGCCCTGGCCGCCGTGTTGCGTGGACGCGTCGAGTACAACATCGAAGGCAATCCGTTCGCGACACCACGCGGCGATTATCTTGGCTTGGTCGAACTAGCCCGTGAAGTGCGCCCGACGCAGGTGACGCTGGTCCCCGACAGCGACGGCCAGATCACCTCCGACCATGGTTTCGATCTGGAGCGCGACCTCGATCGACTGCGTCCGCTGGTGGAGGAGCTTCGCGCCCTCGACTGCCGCGTGAGCTTGTTCGTCGATGCCGGTCCGCAGGATTTCGCGTCAGCGAAAGCCATCGGTGTGCAGCGCGTCGAAATCTACACCGGGCCGTATGCGGCTGCCTTTGCCAAGGGCGAACCGAATGTGCTGCTGGAACGCTGCGCGACGACTGCCCGGCTGGCGCAGAAGGCCGGTCTTGCCGTAAATGCCGGCCACGACCTCAGTCAGGCGAACCTCGGCACCTTCAAGGCGGCCATTCCCGGATTGGCCGAGGTGTCGATTGGCCACGCGCTAATCGGCGAGGCGCTGTACGAGGGCCTCGCAACCACCGTGCGCCACTACCTTCAGATACTGCGCTGAATCCCGCGGGTTTCACCGCCAACCGACGCCAGATAAAGCTGTCGAGAGGCGATGCGGTGACCAAGCTGCGCCAAGATGCCGGGTCCAGATAAGCCAACCCCCGCACTGGGCGGGGGTTGGCGCGGGTAACGCGGTGTGACTGTTGTGGTTACTGGCTATTGCTGTCGGTAAACCCGATCTTGACCAGATTGTATTGCTTGGCGTCCGCCAGCACGGTGGCAACGTACTGGTAGGCCACGGCATCAGCCGCTTTGATCTGGATTTCCGGCTGCTTGTCCTGTGCCTCTTGGGCAATCACGGCGAACTGCGCCTTGAGGCCCAGCTCATCCACCGGCGTGTCGTTCCAGTACAACGCTCCCGACTGATCAATCTTGAGCTTGATAGGCTCTGGCGGATTCAGATTCGTCGGAGGATTAGGATTCGGTTGCGGCAGGTCGATCTTGATCTTCAGCAGCGGAATCGGCGCCGTCACCATGAAGATGATCAGCAACACCAGCATCACGTCGATCAGCGGCGTGATGTTGATATCGGCCATCGGGCCGCCTGTGCTCTTGGTGGAGAAAGCCATGACTTGTTACTCCCTCCCCGGAGTTGGGGCGGTGGTCATAAAGCCGACGTGCACCATGCCCTGGCCCTTGGCGTCGCTGATAATCTTGCGGACAACCTTCCACTCGATCGCCTTGTCGGCACGAATCTGTAGCTCAGGCTGCGGCGCCTTCTGTGCAGCCACCGCAAGCTGTGCCTTCAGCGAGGCCTCGGTAACCGGCTGATCCTGGAAGTACATCGATCCGTCTTCTTTGATGGCGAGATCCAGCGGCGGGGTTTCGGGTGCCTTGTCATCGCTCTTGGGAGCCGCAACCGGCACCGTGATCGTGACCGGATGCGACATCAGCGGTGCCGTGATCATGAAGATGATCAGCAGCACCAACATCACGTCGGCAAGCGGCGTGACGTTGATTTCCGAAACCGGACCGCCGGTATTGCCTCCGACGCTCATTGCCATGGGTCAGGCCCTCACTTGCCTTCGACGCGCGAACCGGTCGCGAAGAAGTCGTGCAGGTCGTGCGCGAATTCGTCGAAACGGGCGAAGATGATGCGGTTCGAACGGTTGAAGAAGTTGAAGGCGAGCAGCGCCGGGATTGCGGAACCCAGACCGATGGCGGTCATGATCAGCGCCTCGCCCACCGGACCGGCTACCGCCGTCATCGAGGCGTTACCGCTGGCGGCGATGCCGGTCAACGCGCCGTAGATGCCCATCACGGTACCGAGCAGGCCGACGAACGGAGCCGACGAGCCCACCGTGGCGAGCAGGGTCTGGCCACCTTCGAGGCGCAGGCTTTCGCGGGCCACGGCCTGGCGCAGGGCGCGGTCGACGAACTCGGAGCGGGTCAGCGACTCGGCGAGGCCACCCTTGTTGGCTTGCTGGTGGTGGGCCACCGCGGAAGCAGCGTCCAGCGCAATCTTCGAGAAGGGTTCGCCCTTGGGCTGGGCTTCCAGTTCGCGGATGGCATCCTGGGTCGAGGGGTTGCTCCAGAAGCCATTGATAACGCCGTCAGCTCGGCCGCGCACCATCGAGTTGCGGATGGCGTTGGCAATGATGAAGTACCACGACAGGAACGACATCACCACCAGGGTGATGAACACCACCCAGCCCACCCAGTTGAAATGGGTGACCAGGTTGGCGAAGCCCATCTGCTTCATGGCTTCGGCGTTGGAGTTGCCCGCCACCTGGGCGGCGGCATCGGTCGGTGCAGGAGTCTGTAGGAACATAACGCTACCCTTGGGAAGTCAAGCGTGAACTGGGGAATTACATGCTGTTGAGGTTGAAGGTGACCGGAACGCGTGCGTAGCCTTCCACCTTTTGGCCGTTCTTGATCTCGGGATTGAAACGCCACCTACGTGCCGTTTCGACCGCCGCGCGGTCAAGTTCGTGGTATCCGCTGGACTTGTCGATCTTGATGTCCTTCGGCAAGCCGTCGGTACCCACCAGGATCAGCAGCACGACCGTGCCCTCATGGCGCTGGCGGATGGCCTGTGGCGGATAGCGCGGCTGGATTCGGCTGTTGTAGCTGAGATCCGAGCCAGCGGCGATATCGGCCGGAGGCGGAGGCGGAGACGGGGGCGCAGGCGGCGCAGCCGGAACCGCATTTTGCGACACCTCTTGCACCGGCGGCGGTGGGGCCGGCGGTGGTGGCGTCGGCGGCGGAACCACCTGCTTGATGATCTTCTGGGGCGGCTGCTTCGGCGGCTGCGGCGGCGGCGGCGGCGGCGGCGGCGGCGGCGGCGGCGGCTCGATGAAGTTCACCTGCACGATCTGCTCTTTCTTCTCGTGCTTCTGGCCCGGAGGCGCCAACGGCGCGAGCAGGATGAGAAACGCGAAGGCGTGCAGACCAATGGCGAATGCCAACGCCAGGGTTCGTTTCCAACTGAACCCTTCTTCGCGTTCTGTGTCTTCGGTACTAGAGGCCATCTGTCACTATCTGAAGCTGGGACGGAGAAAGCGTCGCCGCAGGGTCGGCATGTTCCGTCTGGCATATGGACGAAACACGCCGCTGAGGTTACGCAGGGAAGGTTTCAACGGTACAACAGCATCTGGCTTTTGTATAGCGCTTGCGAGGCAGACGAATAGACGTCCATCTGCCGCACTAATCCTTGCCCACCAGTTACTTGCCGGCCTTGCGCAGCCACTCTTCGGCCTTGGCCGCAGTTTCGGGATCCTTCGCCGCCTGCTTCATCGCAGCCACTGCTGCAGCCTTGTCCTTGAGCTGGCGATCCGACTCGGCAAGCATCATGTAGGCACGACCCTTGTGCTTCACACCTTTGGCGATGCCTTGGGTGAGATATTTGCGTGCTTCGGAAAACTTCTGGTCTTGGAAATAGGCGGCGCCGAGCGAAAGGTCCAGCTCTCCATCCGTTGCTAGGGATGTCCCCTTCCGGTAGTAGCCGATGGCCTTGGCGTCGTCCTCGCCAATCATGGCGGCATCGCCTGCCAGCTTGTAGTTGGAGGCGCTGGGTTTGATCGCACCCTTGGCGACGCCGTCATCAAATACAGCCAGTGCCTTTGCGCTGCCGCTTTTGCTATCCCCACCGTTCTGTGCCTGCAACAGGTAGGCCTTTACGAGGTTGATCCAGTCGCCTTCGTTCTTCAGTGCACCGTTGGCACGCCCCTGCTCAAGCACCTTGATCGCGTCGGCATAATCCTGCTGCTGCAGCAGGATCGCACTGGCGTTGTGCAGCATGCTGCTGTCGGAGGGATTCTTTTCGTACTCCGCCTGCGCCATCTTGGCTGCATCGGCGCCCTGGCCAGATTCGGCGTAGCTGGCCATCAAGATCTGGTTCCAGGAGTCCTTCGGCTTGTCGGTGAGGGTCTTGGCTTTCTGGACCGCGGCTATCGCCTCCGGATACTTCTGCAGGCGATAGTAATCCATGGCGGCCAGACCATAGGAGTCCGCTGTCTCGCGCTTGCCCTCCGCACGCCACTTGGCGATGGTATCCAGCGAAGCCTGATATTGCTGGTCCCCTGCGTACATCTGCGCCAGTTCGTATTCCAGCTGGAAGTAGGTGTCATTCGGCATCACGCCATCCGCGATAGCCTTCTGTAGCATCTGGATCGCGCCCTTAATGTCACCCGAGTTGTAGGCAACGTTGGCCAGTCCCTGAAGCGCAATGGCCTGCGCATACTTGCTCTTGCTGTTGTCGACGATGGGCTGCAGCAGTTGCTGTGCCTTGGCCTTGTCGCCGGCGTTCACCGCGTCGAGGCCCTCGTTGAGCGTCTTCTGCTCTTTGCTGCTCGTCAGGTCTAGCTTCGGCTCTGCGCGCGTTGCGTTAGGGTAGAGCGCCGCGGGCTTTTCCTTCGACGCATCGGTCGCATGGACTGGCGCTGCGGCGAAGGTGAATCCCACCGCGGCAATAGCCAGCATTGTAAGCAGGGTCGTGTGCTTCATAACGATCCTCGGGTGTCAGGAGTTTTACGCGATGCATCGTGCGTAGGGGATCGCTGAGACTACCCTGAGCGGCATGTGAATGACAAGTCGCAGCGCGGCAACGAACTGCCTTTTAGATCAAGGGTTTGTGTTGACATTATCCATACGCGGCCGCATTGCGCGGCGGCGTATGCCTGCTCCAGTTCCCGAGGCCTCAAATATCCAGATTGGCGACCTTGAGCGCATTGGCTTCAATGAAGTCGCGCCTAGGCTCGACCGCCTCGCCCATCAGCATGGAGAACATCTGGTCTGCAGCGAAGGCATCTTCGACGCCAACTTGCAGCATGCGGCGCGTTTCCGGGTTCACCGTGGTTTCCCACAGCTGCTCCGGGTTCATTTCACCCAAGCCCTTGAAGCGCTGGATGGTGCGCCCCTTCTTCGCCTCGTCCAGCAGCCAGCCGCGTACGTCGGCGAAACGGGCAACCCCACGCGAAGCGGTACCGCGGCGGACCACGGCGTCCACCTGGATCAATCCGGCCAATTGTTGGCTCACATGCAGGATGGGCCTGAATTCGGCGCCGGCGAAGAACGGTTGCGGCAAGAGCAAGGTATGGCTGAGGCCATGCTGCTCCCGCACCACTTCAATGGCAGCCGGGTGTTCGTTCTGCGCCTGACGCAGCGACAGCTTGTAGCGCGGCTTGCCCAGACCGCTGGCTGCCAAACGGATGGCGATGCCATCGAGCCAGGCCTGCATGGCCGGGGTATCGGCCCATAGTTCCGGGGTGATTGGCTGGTGTTCCAGCAGTGCCGACAACACGCTGGTGTCGAAACGGTGGCTGAGGCGTTCGATCTGGTCCAACGCTCCCTGGTAATCGCGCAGCAGCTTTTCCAGCGCTTCGCCGGTAATCGCGGGAGCGGCCGGGTCGGCCACCAGTTCGGCGTTGTCCACTGCGCTCGAGATCAGGTAGGCATTGAGCGCTGCATCGTCCTTGAGGTACAGCTCCTGCTTGCCCTGCTTCAGCTTGTACAACGGCGGCAGGCCTATGAAGACGTGGCCGCGCTCGATCAGCTCGGGCATCTGTCGATAGAAGAAGGTCAGCAGCAGAGTGCGGATGTGCGAGCCGTCCACGTCTGCGTCGGTCATGATGACGATGCGGTGGTAGCGCAGCTTGTCGGGGTTGTAGTCCTCCTTGCCGATGCCCGTGCCCAGCGCGGTGATCAAGGTGCCAACCTCGGCGGAGGACAGCATCTTGTCGAAACGTGCCTTCTCGACGTTGAGGATCTTGCCCTTCAGTGGCAGCACTGCCTGGGTCTTGCGGTTACGGCCCTGTTTGGCCGAACCGCCTGCGGAGTCACCCTCGACCAGGAACAGTTCGCAGAGTGCGGGGTCCTTTTCCTGGCAGTCCGCCAGCTTGCCCGGCAGGCCGGCGATATCCAGCGCGCCCTTCCGGCGGGTCATCTCGCGGGCTTTGCGGGCAGCCTCGCGGGCGCGCGCGGCATCCACCACCTTGGAGGCGATAGCCTTGGCCTCGTTGGGATGCTCCAGCAGGAACTCGCTCAGCTTTTCATAGACCGCCTGCTCGACCACCGTCTTCACCTCAGACGAGACCAGCTTGTCCTTGGTCTGCGAGGAAAACTGCGGGCCGGGGACCTTCACCGAAAGTACGGCAATCATGCCTTCGCGCATGTCGTCGCCGGAGAGCGCCACCTTGGCGTTCTTGGCCAGCCCTTCCCTCTCGATGTAGCCGGTAAGCGCTCGGGTCAGCGCCACGCGGAACCCGGTAAGGTGGGTGCCGCCATCGCGTTGGGGAATGTTGTTGGTGAAGCAGAACATCGTCTCGTTGTAGGAGTCGGTCCACTGCATCGCCACCTCCACGCTGATCTTGTCCTGCTGGGCGTAGAGGCTGATCACATTTGGGTGCAGCGCCGTCTTGAGCTGGGCAAGGTGCTGCACAAAGGAGCGGATGCCGCCTTCGTACACGTAGGTGTCGTGGCGCCCTTCTCCGCGTTCGTCGCGCAATTCGATGCGCACGCCGGAGTTGAGGAACGCAAGCTCGCGAAGACGCCGGGCCAGTACGTCGTAGTGGAACTCGGTCAGCTTGAAGATCTGCGGGCTGGGCATGAAGCGCACGGTGGTGCCACGCTTCGACGAGGGCCCCACCTCCTTCAGGGGGTACTGCGGCTCGCCCAGCGAATATTCCTGCTGGTATTCGTGGCCATCTCGGCAGATGGTCAGCCAGAGGTGGTCGCTGAGCGCGTTCACCACCGACACGCCGACGCCATGGAGGCCGCCCGAAATCTTGTCATCGTCGAACTTGCCGCCGGCGTGCAGCACGGTCATCACCACCTCGGCAGTGGAGCGACCCTCCTCCGGGTGTGTATCCACCGGGATGCCGCGGCCGTTGTCGCTGACGCTGACCGAGCCGTCTTCGAGAATGGTCACGGTTACGTGGTCACAGAAGCCAGCCAATGCTTCGTCGATGGAGTTGTCCACCACCTCGAACACCATGTGGTGCAATCCGGTACCGTCACCCACGTCGCCGATGTACATACCGGGGCGCTTGCGGACCGCTTCCAGGCCTTTCAGCACCTTGATGTTGCTGGAGTCGTAGTGCGATTCGTTGGTGGGTTCGTTCATGCGGCTTCCGGTTTCTGGAGGTGCGGCAGATACGGCCTGCAAGCCGTTGAGCTGCTATGCGATTTTTGATTATAGCAGGGG
>DAIDKO010000030.1 GCA_027450005.1 Rhodanobacter sp.
AAGTCGAAGCCGTATTGGAGCGGGTTCTTGCCGTTGACCCAGCCGAACACCTGCCTCTCTTGCGCCGCCGTCAGCGTACGCGGGCGACCCGTGCCCTTGCTCGAAAGCAGGGCACGTTTGCCGCGACCGCGACCACGAGCCTTGGCCAGCACCTTGTAAGCCCAGCCACGGTGCAAGCCGAACGAGGCAGCCACCGTCGCCGGCGACTCTCCTTCCTTCATTCGTTCAAGCGCCACCAGGCGCATCTCTTCCAGCGCCGCCCGGGACACCGTGCGTCCGTCTCTCATCATGTCGGCTTGGACAGCGCAAAAGGACATTTGTTCCCTAAATTACTGACTTATGAGTAAGGGTCCGCTATCCAGCCAAACGGCAAAGAGTTTTGCGCCGAAGTCGGCGCGAGCCATGGGCGACCCTCCCGTCACTACCCCACGCCCACCAATTTCACATCGAACACCAACGAAGCATTGGGCGGAATCACGTCACCCGCGCCTCGCGCACCGTAACCGAGCTTGGCCGGAATCAGCAGCGTGCGTTCGCCGCCCACCCGCATCCCGGCCACGCCCTGGTCCCAGCCCTGGATGACCTGGCCTTGGCCCAGCGGGAAGGAGAATGGCTGGTCGCCGTGGTCGCTGGTGCTGTCGAACTGGGTGCCATGTTTGTCCTTGGCGCGGTCGTCGTACAGCCAGCCGGTATAGAGCACCCGCACCGTCATGCCGGGCTTGGCCTCGGCGCCGGTGCCCGGCTTGGTGTCGATCGTGGTGAGCTTGTCCACCTGGCCGTGACTGGCCGGCGGGGGCGCCGGCGGTATGCGGTTGCAGGCGGCGAGGGCGAGCGCGCTGGCGGCGAGCAGGGCGAGGCGATGGCGCATGGGGGATATCCGCAACGATAAAGGCCCATCATCGCAGATCACCAGGACGTCACGCCGCCAGCGTTTGTCGCCAGGTGTGCGCGGGGGAGTAGAAGCGAATCATGCGCGCCACGTAGGCGACCAGGTTTGGATGGCGTTCGGTGGCGGCGCGCGGCGGCGAGTCGAAGAACGGCGTGAGTACGGCGGCCAGCACGCCGAAGCCGATGGCTTCCACGGCATGCGGCCGGTCGCCGAACAGGTAGTCGTGTTCCCCCAGCAGCACGGCCAGCGCGTCGATGGAGCGCGTGCCCAGTTCAGCGATCTGTTCGCGCGAGTGGCGGCCCAGGCCGCGTGCGTGCAGTTCGTTCTGCTTGGCGGCCTGCATGTTCTCGCGCAGTTGCTGGCGCGCTTCATTCGGGGGCGCGGTCGACGAAATGCGCCGGCTCCTTGGCGAAATTATCCGGGTCAACCCAGCGGAACCACACCATTGCGCAGTACAGGTGGTCCTCCAGTAGGCGCTCGACGGCCTAGGCTTCGGCGCGCTGGCGCGCGTCGAGGTCGGCGTCCAGGTCCAGCACGTATTTGCGTTCCAAATGGGCACGGATGAAGCTGGAGTCGCAGACGATCTCGCCGGCGTCTTCGATGTACGGCAGCTTGCCCTTGGGCGCCTCCGGCGGGATCGCGAATACCTTGCGTTAGGGCAGGCCGGCCATCTGCAGCTGCAGCTCGGTCTTGGTGACGAAGGGGCTGGGGTCGGGCAGGCCGAAGGCGGGGGCGCAACCGTACAGGGTGATCGTGGGCGTGGTCATCGCGGAGCTCCTTGGGATGGACGGGGCGTAGCCTGACGGGGGCTGCTGACAGCCTGTTGTCAGCAGTCGCGCCGGGCCGCCGCCGTCGCCGGGAGGCGCCAGATTGGGCAGAAAGGTCAATCCACGCTATCTTGCGCGCCAGCGTCCATCCGGGGAGTCCCAGCGTGAACCCATCCGCATCCAGCGCGTCCTCTCGCGCCGAACTGACCTTGCGCGGCCTAGTCATCGGCATCGTCATCACGGTGGTGTTCACCGCGGCCAACGTGTTCTTCGGCCTTAAGGCCGGCCTGACCTTCGCCACCTCGATCCCGGCGGCGGTGATCTCGATGGCGATCCTACGTGCGATGAAGAACTCCACCATTCAGGAGAACAACATCGTCCAGACGGTGGCCTCGGCCGCCGGCACGCTCTCCTCGATCATCTTCGTGCTGCCGGGCATGATTATGATCGGCTGGTGGGCCGACTTTCCGTTCTGGACCTCGTTCGCCATCTGCGCGTTGGGCGGCATCCTGGGCGTGATGTATTCCATCCCGCTGCGCCGTGCGCTGGTGACCGACACCGACCTGCCGTATCCGGAGGGCCTCGCCTGCGCTGAAGTGCTCAAGGTAGGCGCCGGTGACGACGCGGATGCCAGCAGCGCGGAAGAGAGCCGTGCCGGCCTGCTCGCCGTGCTGTGGGGCTCGATCGTCTCGGCCGTGTTCGCCGTGGTGGTCGCCACGCAGGTGTTTGCGTCGGACTTCGTGCGCACGTTCCGCGTGAACGACAAGGGCGCGGTCAGCGGTTTCGATTTCAACCTTTCCTTCGCGCTGTTCGCCATTGGCCATCTAGTGGGCCTGTCGGTGGGCATCGCGATGCTGGTCGGTGCCGTGATCGGCTGGGGCTGGGGCGTGCCGCATTACTCGGTGCTGGGCGACATGAGCCAGTCGGTGGCGGACCTCGCCAACGCCACCTGGAGCCACAAGGTGCGTTTCGTCGGTGCGGGCACCATCGGCGTGTCGGCCATCTGGACGCTGGCCAAGCTGGTGAAGCCGGTGGTCAGCGGCCTGACCTCGGCGATGGTGGCTTCGCGCGTGCGCAAGGCTGGCAACGCCGATTCGCTGCCGCGCACCGAACGCGACATCCCGATCGGCATCGTCGGCCTGATCACGCTGGCGTGTTTCGTGCCGATCGCCTGGCTGCTCGGCTACTTCGGTTCGATCAGCGGCCTGGGCGACCACATCGCCGTGCTCGCCATCGGCGGCGTGGCCTTCGTCGTACTGATGGGCTTTTTCGTTTCCACCGTGTGCGGCTACATGGCCGGCCTGATCGGTTCGTCCAACAGTCCGCTGTCGGGCGTGGGCATCCTGGTGGTGATCGCCGCCGCGCTGCTGCTGGTGGCGTTCGTCAAGCCGCATGTCGGCCCGCAAGAGGGCAA
The DNA here is from genome assembly GCA_027450005.1 of Rhodanobacter sp. Classification (GTDB taxonomy): domain Bacteria; phylum Pseudomonadota; class Gammaproteobacteria; order Xanthomonadales; family Rhodanobacteraceae; genus Rhodanobacter_A. Next base: position 3,071 of record DAIDKO010000030.1, read on the forward strand.
GGCGCTGGTTGCGTTCGCTCTGTTCATTACCTCGGTGGTGTTCACCGTGGCGGCCATCGCCAACAACAATCTTCAGGATCTGAAGACCGGCCAGCTCGTCGATGCCACGCCGTGGCGCCAGCAGGTGGCGCTGGTGATTGGCGTGATCGCCGGCGCCGCGGTGATTCCGCCGGTGCTCAACCTGCTCAACAAGGCCTACGGCTTCGTGGGCGTGGCCGGTGCCGGTCCGCATGCGCTGCCGGCACCGCAGGCGGGCCTGATCTCCGCGCTGGCGCAGGGCGTGATCACCAACAACATCGACTGGAGCCTGATCGTCACGGGCATCTGGATCGGTGTCGCCATCATCGTGATCGACGAAATTCTCGCGCGCACAACCAGGTACATGCGCTTGCCGCCACTAGCGGTGGGCCTGGGCATCTACCTGCCGACCGTCAGCACGCTGATGGTGGTGGTGGGTTCGGTGGTGGGCTGGGTCTTCGACCGTCGCGCAGATCGTCGTTCAAAGAGGCCGGAAGTCACCAAACAGCTTGGTGTACTGCTTGCCTCGGGCCTGATCGTCGGCGAGAGCGTGATGGGCGTGGTCATCGCGTTCATCGTCGGCCTTTCCGGCAAGGCAACGCCGCTGGCGCTGGTGGGCGGGGGGTTCGCCGGGGTGGCACAGTGGATCGGTGGCATCGCGTTCGTGGCCCTGGTGGTGGTGATGTACCGCTGGATCGCGCGCCTGGGGCAGGGCACGTCCGCGCGTTGAGCGCGGCGGTGTCTGTTCACCGCGGGCAACGCGGCGTGCCTTAAAATCGGTCCATCCCAGGGAAAACGAGCCTCGCGTGGAGCAACAGGAAAAAGTCGAGCAGGTACCGCGCGTGGATGATGTCCTGAGCCCCGCCAGCCAGCGGTCGGCCGGGTTGCGCCGCGTTGCCGGGCCGTTGCTGTCGGTGGGCATGTTGGTGCTGGCGATGTGGGCGCTGCACCTGCTGGCGCGCCACGTCAGCTACCACGACATCCGCGAGTACGTGGCCAGCGTGTCGCGCGTGCGCCTGTTGCTGGCCATCGTGCTTACCACGCTGGGTTTCGGCGTGATGTCGCTGTACGACCGCTTCGGCCTCGAGTCCATCGGCAGGCCGCTGCCGTGGCGGCGGGTGACCCTGATCTCCTTCATCAGCTATGCCTTCAGCAATGCGGTGGGCATGTCGTTCCTGGTGTCGGGATCGATCCGCTACCGCTTCTACGTGCAGAACGGCCTTTCCACCGCCGAGATCGCCAAGCTGGTGCTGTATTGCACCCTGAGCTTCTGGCTGGGCCTGCTGGCGCTGACCGGCGTGACCCTGCTGATCGTGCCCTTGCCCTCGGGCCTGCCGCTGAGTGACTGGCGCATACTGCTGGCCACCGCGCTCACCGCGATCCCGCTGGCCTGGGTGCTGGGCGGCTTCATCCGCCGGCCGATCCGGCTGTGGCGCTGGCGCGTGCTGCTGCCGCGCCCGTTGCCGGCGTTGCGCCAGGTGCTGGTGGGTGCGCTGGACTGGTGGCTGGCGGCGACCGTGATGTACGTGCTGATGCCGGACAGCCTGCATGCCGGCTTCGGGCATTTCCTGGCGATCTTCGTGATCGCCCAGATCGTGGGACTGATCAGCCACGTGCCGGGCGGGCTGGGCGTTTTCGAGTCGCTGATGCTGGCGGGTTTCCACGCCACCGCCGACAAGCACCTGGCCGCCCCAATCCTTGGCGCGCTGGCGATGTTCCGCGTCGTCTATTACCTGATGCCGCTGTGCGCGGCGACCATGCTAGTGCTGCAGCGCGAGGCGCGCGGCTTGCGCAAGCAGGCGCTGTGGTCGCCCTGGTTCACCGGCCTACTGCCCTCGTTCTTCGCGGGGCTGACCCTGGTGTCGGGCGCGGTGCTGCTGTTTTCCGGCGCCACGCGGGCGCTGCCCGACCGCATGGCGATCCTGCGCGACGTGCTGCCGCTGTCGGTGCTGGAGGTGTCGCATTTCATGGCCAGCGTGATCGGCATGATGCTGCTGATCCTGGCGCGCGGTCTGCAGCGCCGGCTGGACGTGGCCTATTGGGTGACCCTGGTGCTGCTGGTGGCCGGCGCGGTGTTCTCGCTGCTTAAGGGCATCGACTACGAGGAAGCGAGCCTGCTGGCTCTGCTGGCGATGGCATTGGCGCCGGCGCACCGGCTGTTCTACCGGCGCGCCTCGCTGTTCGGCGGGCATTATTCGTGGGGCTGGATCGTGGCGATCCTGGCCGTGTTCGGCTGTACCACCTGGCTGGTGATGTTCAGCTACAAGCACGTGGAATACAGCAATAACCTGTGGTGGGAATTCAGCTTCCACGAGGGTGCCTCGCGCGCGCTGCGTTCGCTGGTGGGCGCGGCGGCGGCCGGCCTGCTGTTTGCGCTGGCCAGCCTGATCAAGCCGCGGCGGTTGCGCCATGCGCCGCCCAGCGAAGCGGAGTTGGAGCGTGCGCTGCCGTTGATCCGCCATTTCCATTCCGCCCAGGCGCACCTCGCGTTGATGGGCGACAAGCGCCTGCTGTTCGACGCCGAGGGCAAGGCGTTCCTGATGTACGACACCGCGGGCCGCAGCTGGGTGACCATGGGCGACCCAGTGGGCGAGGACGAGGACGCGCGGCGCGAGCTGGTGTGGAGCTTCATGGAGCAGTGCGAGCGCGCGGGCGGCTGGCCGGTGTTCTATCAGGTCAGCCCGGCGGACCTCGACCTGTACCTCGAGGTGGGCATGAGCCTGCTGAAGATCGGCGAGGAGGCGCGCGTGCGCCTGGAGCATTTCAACCTCGACGGCAAGTCGAAGAAGACCCTGCGCGGCACCATCAACAAGCTCAGCCGCGACGGGGTGCGGCTGGAGATCGTGCCGGCCGAAGAGGTGGCGCCACTGCTGCCCAGGCTCAAGCAGATCTCCGATGCGTGGCTGGCCGACAAGCACGCGCGCGAAAAGCGCTTCTCGCTGGGCTCGTTCGATCCACGCTATCTGGTGCGCACGCCGATGGCGCTGGTTTGGCAGGGCGAGCGGCTGCTGGCCTTCGCCAACCTGTTCCTCACCGAGACGCGCGAAGAGGCGTCGCTGGACCTGATGCGCTTCGTGCCGGACGGGCCGTCCGGCATCATGGATTTCCTATTCGTCGAGCTGATGCAGTGGGCGAAGCAGCATGGCTACCGCTGGTTCAACCTCGGCATGGCGCCGCTTGCCGGCCTGACCAGCCGGCGCAAGTCGCCGCTGTGGAACCGCTTCGGCGCGCTGGTGTTCGGCCGCGGCGAACGCTTCTACAATTTCCAGGGCCTGCAGCGCTACAAGGACAAGTTCGATCCGGAATGGGAGCCGCGCTACATGGCCGTGCCGGGCGGCATCGCGCTGCCGGTGATACTCGCCAACGTGGCCAGCCTGATTTCCGGCGGCATTACCGGTGTGGTGCGTCGATGAGCATGTCGAAGAGAGGCAGGCGGATGATGTGGTCGGGTGTAGGTGCGTGCGTGCTGGGGCTGGCGCTGTTGGTCTGGACACCGTTCTCCAAGCCGAGCCTGGAGAAATCCACCATCGTGCTCAAGCCGGCAGCCGGCGTGCAGGCACCGGCGGGCAAGGGCGACGTGCTCACCATCCTGTATTCGGGCGACGGTGGCTGGGCCGACCTCGACAAGCAGCTCGGCAAAGCCTTCGTGGCGCGCGGCATCCCGGTGCTTGGCATCAATGTGTTCAAGTATTTCTGGCGCAGCCGCTCGCCCGACGTGGCGGCCAGCGAACTCGACGCGCTGATGACGAAGTACCTGGACAGGTGGCACAAGCGACGCGTGTGGCTGGTGGGCTTCTCGTTCGGCGCCGACGTGCTACCCACCATCATCGACAAGCTCAGCCCCGCCAACCGCGCGCGCATCACCCAGCTGGTGCTGCTCTCGCCCAGCCGCGACACCAGCTTTGAGATCCAGTTCGAGGGATACATGATCACGCAGGGCCGCTTCAAGGCTTTCGTGAAGACCGTGCTGGAGAAGTTCAACAAGGTGCCGCACTACGACGCGCTGCCGCCGGTGGTCGCGATCAAGGACCGGTTCCCGGTGGTCTGCTACTACGGCAAGGAAGAGGCCGACGACAGCCTGTGCACCGACCCGGGCCTGCCGGCGTGGGTGACGGTGCATCCCAAGAATGGCGACCACCATTTCCAGGGCGGCTACCAGCCGCTGGCGGCGCAGATGGTCGAGGAACTGCCGGCGACGAGTTCCTCCGCCGCGACGCCCGCACAGCCGTGAGCACCGGCTTTGCCGCCGACGCGCCCGAGGCGGCGTTGTCGGCCCTGTTCGTGCCTTTCGACAGCGGCGTGCTGACCCTGCCGGTCGACGGCCGCGCGTTGTTCCTGCGCGCACGCTCCGGCGTGCGCCTGCGCGAGATGGCGCAGCCGGGCTGGTTGTGCGAGCAGGGTTTCCGGCCGTTTGCCGACGAGCTGGCGCGTTGCGGAATGCGGGTTGGCGAACCCTCGCCGGAGGAAACCTTTCCGCTGGTTCTGCTGCTGCCGCCGCGCCAGCGCGACGAGGCGCGCGCGCTGTTTGCCCGCGCGCTCGACCACCTAGCCCCGGGCGGCACGTTGCTGGCCAGCATGGCCAAGGCCGAAGGCGCGAAGTCCGGCGAAGCGGACTTGGCGCGGCTCGCCGGTACGGTGGGCAGCCTATCTAAGCATCACTGCCGGGTGTTCTGGGCCACGCCGGCCGCGACGGCCATCGACCGGACCCTGCAGCAGGAATGGCGCGCGCTGGACGCGCCGCGCGAGATCGCCGACGGTTGGTGGAGCCGCCCGGGCCTGTTCGCCTGGGATCGGGTGGATCGTGCCTCGGCCTTGCTGGCCGCGCATTTTCCCGAAGACCTGCATGGCCGCGTGGCCGATCTCGGGGCGGGCTATGGCTACCTTGCCACGCAACTGATCGCGCGTTGTCCGCGCATCGTCGCGCTGGACCTGTACGATGCCGAGACGCGTGCGCTGGAACCGGCGCGCCGCAACGCGGCGATTGCCCTGCGCATGGCGGGGCGCGACCTGTCGGTGGGCGTGCATGGCCACGACGTCACCCGCGGCTTGCCGCAACGCTACGACGTGATCGTCAGCAATCCGCCGTTCCATCTTGGCCGCGCGGACTTGCCGGAACTCGGCCGCGCCTTCATCACGAGTGCTGCCGACGCCTTGAACCTGCAAGGGCGCCTGCTGATCGTGGCGAACCGCCATCTGCCGTACGAGGCCTTGCTGGCCGCGCGTTTCACCGAGGTGCGCCAGCTCGCGCTGCAGGATGGCTTCAAGGTGATCGAGGCCAGGAGCCCGCGCGCATGAATCTGGTCAAGCTGATCGCCAACCTCGGCTATGGCAGCCGCAAGGACGTGGCGTGGATGTTCCGTGAGGGCCGCATCACCGATGCCGACGGCGAGGTGCTCTACGCCGACGACCAGGTCGAACACGCGCGCATCCGCCTCGACGGCGAGCCGCTCGATCCACCGCACGGCCTGGTACTGATGCTGCACAAGCCGCTGGGCGTCACCTGCTCGCGCAAGGATCCCGGTCGCGTGGTCTACGACCTGTTGCCGCCGCGCTATCGCGTGCGCGAGCCTGCGCTTTCCACGGTGGGCCGGCTCGACCGCGACACCTCGGGCCTGCTGCTGCTCACCGACGACGGCGCGCTGCTGCATCGGATCATTTCGCCGAAGGCCGAGGTGGCCAAGGTCTACGAGGCCACCCTGACGCAGGACCTGCGCGGCGACGAGGCGGCGCTGTTCGCCAGCGGCACGCTGCTGCTGGAATCCGAGACCACGTCGCTGGCTCCCGCCGTGCTGGAAGCGCTCGGCCCGCGCCATGCGCGCCTCACCGTCACCGAAGGCCGCTACCACCAGGTGCGCCGCATGTTCGCCGCCGCCGGCAACCACGTCGAAACCCTGCGGCGCGTGGCCATCGGCGCGCTCACGCTGGGCGATCTGGATCCGGGTGCATGGCGCGCGTTGGATGCGGGGGATGTCGCGCGCATTTTCGCCGGGGCCTAGACGGGGACGGGCAGCGAGCAAAAAAATGCCGTCCGTAGGCGGCATTTTTTTTGTCTTGGTGGAGCCAGGGAGGATCGAACTCCCGACCTCGTCATTGCGAACGACGCGCTCTCCCAGCTGAGCTATGGCCCCGAAAAGGGAAGGCGCATGATAGCCACTCGCACAAGGCCGGGCAAGCCTGCCAGTGCGCTCATCCGGGCAGCAAGTCAGGCAGGCTGTCACCCAGCACCTCGCCGCGCCAGCCGTCGAGAAACTCCGGCCATTCGGCCGTGACGACGTATTCCTCCAACACCTTGCGCGGACACAGCAGGCCGGCGGGCAGGTCGAGTTCGGCGGCGTGTTCGTCGATCAGCGCCTTCATCGCGCCCAGCGCCTTCTTCGCCTCGCCCTGCGGATGGGCGGGAATGCGGCGGGTTGCAGCGATCTCGCTGTTTTCGAGCGGTTCGTTGAGCAGGGCGAACAGTTCGCTGCGCTGGGCGCTGCGCAGCGCGCGCTGGCCTCGTGCGCGTTGTTCGAGTTGGGCGAGCCTGCCGGGCGGCTGTTGGGCCAGGCTCATGGCGAGGGCGTCCTCGAGCAGCCAGGGGCGCGGTCGGTCCAGCGTGCGTGCGCTGCGGTCGCGCCACAGCAGGAGGCGACGCAGCAGGGCCTGCTGCTCGATCGGCCACTCGGCGGCGCCGCGCAGCGCGCGTTGCGGCTGCGGGTCGCCGTCGCGATGGCCGGCGCGGCGCTTCAGGCGTTCGCAATCCTCGGCGAACCAGTTGCTGCGGTCGCGCTGCCGCAGGCGTTCGGCGAGCTGGGCGTGGATGGATTCCAGGTACACCACGTCCAGCGTGGCGTAGCTCCGCTGCGAAGCGGTGAGCGGGCGCTGCATCCAGTCCGAGCGGGTCTCGCCCTTGTCCAGGTCGTCGCCGCAGAACTCCGCGACCAGCGCGCGGTAGCTCAGCCCCAGGCCCATGCCGGCAAAGGCGGCGGCAATCTGGGTGTCGAACAGCACGCGCGGGCCGTCGGGCAGCAGTGGCGCCAGCGTCTCCAGATCCTCGCCGGCGCTGTGCATCACGGTTATGGCGTCGCTTTCGCCGATCGCGGGGCGCAGCGCATCGTCGATCGCAAAGGCCAGCGGGTCGACCAACGCTTGGCGACCGCGGCAACACAGCTGCAGCAAGGCGAGCTGCGGGTGGAAGCTGTCGCGGCGCATGAACTCGGTGTCCATGCCGACCACGGCGCCTGCCGGCACGTCGTCCAGCCAGGCCTGCAGCGTGGCGCGGTCGGCGATCCAGTCGGCGGTGGCGTCGGACAGGTGCATGCGTGATCCTCGAAATGGTCGGGCGTGGATTGCCCCGTCACCGGAGGTGACATAAGGTGGGCGGCGCACCATAACAGGCTGATTCGGGAACACCCAAGCATGCCGAGCAACGACACGCTACAACGTCAACGCAACCTTGGCGGCCTGATCGGCATCGTCGTGCTGGTTCTCGGCCTGGGCTACCACTTCTTCCCGAACCTGTTCCATGCCAAGCCGGAGGATGCCGCGCAGCGCAGCGTTCCCGTGCTGCCGGCGAGCGTGGCCGGCAGGGGCGCGTCGGCCGCCGAACCGGCCACCGAGGAGCTCAACGCCGGGCCGCCGCTGACCTTGGCACCCACCGCGGTCATCGCCGCGCGCCTCGCACGCGAGCATGAGGACCTTCCAAGGCAACTAACACCCGATCCACCGAAGCTGCGCGCGTTGCTGGATCGCGCCGACAAGGCGCTCGCCGAAGGCCGCCTGGCCGGCGGTGTGGACAGCGCCGCCGCGCTCTACCTGCAGGCGGTAAAGGACAAGGCTGACAGCCGGCGCGCCGCGCAAGGCGTGATCGACGTGCGTGCGCGGCTGGCTGCACAGACCGAACGCGATATCGCGCTGGGCAACGCCGAGGATGCGGACGAGCACCTGACGGAACTGCGCCAGTTGCCCGGCAGTGGCGACGATACCGCGCGCCTCTCGGCCGCGCTGAACACCCTTGTCGAGGTGCGGCCGCTGCTGGCGAAGGCGGCGGGCCTGCTGCAACAGGGCAAGGCGGACCAGCCGGTGGGTCACAGTGCGCTCGACATCTACCGCGAGGTGCAGCGGCGCGATCCGCAGAACGCGGTGGCCGAACAGGGCATCCTCGACGTGCAGCACGCCGTGCTGGACCGCGCGCTGGCCGCGGTGGCGAAGAACGATTTCGCCGATGCGAACAAGGTGCTGGCCGAGGCGCAGGCGATCCGCCCCGGGTCGCAGCAGTTGCACGACGTGCGCCAGCGCGTGGCCGCCATGCGCGAAGCGCGCGCCAGCATCGTGCTGGACCAGGCCAGTTCCGCGCTGGACGCCGGCAACGTTGCCATGGCGAAGCAGCTTGCAACGCAGGCGCAGGCGATCAGCCCGCAAGTCGCCGGCCTCGCTGCGTTCAACCTGCAACTGACCAATGCGCAGCTCTACGACAACCACAAGCCGGGGCAGGTGTTCAGCGACCGCTACGTGGACATGACGGGGCAGTCGCCGGCGATGGTGGTGATCCCCACCGGCGGCTTCCTGATGGGGGCGGCCAGCAGCAACGGCGGCCGCAACGCCAGCGAGCTGCCGCAGCACTGGGTCGGCATCACGCAGGGCTTCGCCATCTCGCGCAGCGCAATCACGGTGGGACAATTCCGCCAATTCGTTCGGGCGAGCGGCTACGTGCCTGATTCGGTGAAGCACGGCGGCGCCAGCGTCTACGACGAACGCAGCGGCACCATGCGCGACGACGGTCACGCCACCTGGCAGGACGACTACGCTGGCCGCAAAGCCGCGGAAAACCTTCCGGTGGTCAATGTTTCGTGGGCCGACGCCAAAGCCTATGCCGACTGGCTCAGCCGGCGCACCGGCAAGACCTACCGCCTGCCCAGCGAAGCTGAATTCGCCTACGCGCTGCGCGCCGGCACCAACACGCGCTACTGGTGGGGCGACGGCACGCCCAAGAGCAAGGTGGAGAACCTTACCGGTTCGCGTGACCGCTCGCCCAGCGGCCGGCGCTGGAGTCATGCCTTCCGCGATTACGGCGATGGCTACTGGGGCCCGGCGCCGGTGATGAGCTTCGCGCCCAATCCGTTCGGCCTCTACGACATGGGCGGCAACGTCACGGAGTGGACGGACGACTGCTGGCACGACAGCTTCATCCACGCGCCCGTCGATGGCTCCGCGTGGATCAACCCCGGCTGCAGCACGCGCGTGCTGCGCGGCGGATCGTGGGGCAGCTCGCCCGAACAAGCGCGCTCGGCGTGGCGGCAGGGCGCTAATGCCGACACGCGCAGCGGGCGGGTCGGTTTCCGCGTGGTGCGCGACCTTTGAATTAAGCGCCCGCTTCCTCTCCCTGCACGGCAAGCCAATCCTAGCGGCCGTGTTTGTTTGCCCGCAGCCCGGTGGCATCACCCGGTCGTGGACGGACGTCAACCCCTCGCTACTCCAAGCGGTACGACTCCACGGATGTGCTCAGCCTGAGTGAATTGGGAAAGCCGGATTCATCCATGGATTCTCCCAGCGCGGGCCCTCCTTCTGCCCTGGCCCGAGCGCAAACAGTTCCCGGCGCGCGCCAAGCAGTGACGGCAAGCAGGCTCTGATGCGCCGCCACTACACCAAACGCCCTGAATTCGCGTAGATTGTGCAGGCCGCATGGCCATCGCCTCATCGGAGGCGGTGCCCCAATCACTACTGATGGATGCCCATGGCTACCAAGACCACTGCCAAGAAAGCCCTTGCCAAGGCCGCCAAGCCCGCGCCGAAGGCTCCCGCTGCCGTCAAGCCGATCAGCGACTCGCTGAGCAAGTCCGGCCTGATCGCCCACATCGCCCAGCATGCCGGCGTCGAAGCCAAGCACGTCAAGGCCGTGCTCGCCTCGCTGGAGAACGTCGTGCTCGGCTCGCTGCACAAGAAGGGCGCCGGCCAGTTCACCATGCCGGGCCTATTCAAGGTCAACGCGGTGAAGGTGCCGGCCAAGCCGAAGCGCACCGGCATCAATCCGTTCACCAAGCAGGAGCAGGTATTCGCCGCGAAGCCGGCCACCGTGAAGGTGAAGGTGCGTCCGCTGAAGAAGCTCAAGGACGCCGCGCTCTGAGCGCCGCGATGCCTTCTCGCAATCCGGGCAGGCATCCTGTAGATGCGACAAAGGCCGCGCAAGCGGCCTTTGTCTTGGGTGCAGGGATGAAGCGATCGCCTGGCGCGGACGCCGGCGGCTGGACTCAAGCTGCCGGTCCCGGGAGGCGGCGCCGCCTCAGAAGCGGTAGCCCCGGCTCACGCCGTAGACCCACGGATTGATTTTCGCTGTACCGACGTAGGCGCCGTTCACGTGGATGTCGCTGCGGATGTCGATCCAGCGCACGTCCGCGGTGAACAGCGAGTCCCGCGACAGCTGCACGTCCATGCCGGCGTGGGCGGCCGCGCCCCAGCTGTTGTCGGCCGAGACATGGGCGCCCTGCAACAGCCCGCTGCCCCTGGTATCGAAGAAACAGGTGTAGTTGATGCCGAGGCCGACGAAGGGCGACACCCTGGCGTCCAGCAGGAAGTGGTAGTTCACGCCGATCACCGCTGGAAGCTGCTTGGTGGTGGCGGCGCGCTGGCCGTCCAGCTTCACTTCGTGGCTGAAGGGCAGTGCGGCCAGCGCCTCGATGCCCCAGTTCGGGGTGAACAGGTACTCGATGCTTGCGGTGGGCTTGGTGTCGCTGCCGACGGAGGCCTTCATGCCGGCGAGCTGGCCGTTGTCCGGCTGCGGGTCGACCACGTGAGCGCCGAAGCGTGCCTCCCGGTTGCCTTTGTCCTCGGCGTGTGCGGCAGCCATCGACCCGATGGCAAGCGAAACGGCCAGCGTTAGCGGTAGTACGATGTTCACGCAGCGGTCCTCGTGGGGCAATTCTCCCCATCGTCTGGGCGTGGCTAAGTGACCTCCGTCATTCGCGCGTGGGGCACGGTGTCGCACTCCCGGACGGCGTGTTCCGGACACCTCCAAAATTGATTGAAGTCAACGAACATCTTTCGCCCTGCACCAATAGTGTGCAGGTGTGCCACCCGCGAGGACGCCGCACCCATGCACGACATCCATGTTGTCGACCTATCCAGGCTGCAGTTCGCGCTGACTGCGCTGTACCACTACCTGTTCGTGCCGCTGACCTTGGGCATGTCCTTCCTGCTGGCAGCGATGGAGACGGTCTACGTCACCACCGGCAGGGAGATCTACAAGAAGATCACCCAGTTCTGGAGCAAGCTGTTCCTGATCAACTTCGCGCTGGGCGTGGCCACCGGCCTCACCATGGAGTTCGAGTTCGGCACGAACTGGTCGTTCTACTCCAGCTTCGTCGGCGACATCTTCGGTGCACCGCTGGCCATCGAGGGCTTGATGGCCTTCTTCATGGAGTCCACCTTCGTGGGCCTGATGGTGTTCGGCTGGGGTCGCCTCAGGCGAGGGCAGCATCTGGCGGTGACCTACCTGGTGGCACTCGGTTCCAACCTGTCGGCGTTGTGGATCCTGATCGCCAACAGCTTCATGCAGGCGCCCACCGGCGCGCATTTCAACCCGGTCACCATGCGCATGGAGCTGACCAGCCTGTCTGACCTGATCTTCAGCCACGACGCGCAGGCCAAGTTCGTGCACACCAGTATCGCCGGCTACGTCACCGCGGCGATCTTCGTGGCGGGCGTGAGTGCGTGGTACCTGCTGAAGAACCGCCACACCGAACTGGCGCGGCGTTCGTTCCGCATGGCGGTGCTGTTCGGCGCGCTGGCCACGGTAGGCGTGATCACGCTGGGCGACGCACTGGGCTTCGTCGGCGCACAGGCGCAACCGACGAAGTTGGCGGCGATGGAAGGCTTGTGGAAAACCGAGCCCGCGCCGATGCCGTTCAACCTGGTGGCCTTTCCCTCGCAGCAGGAGCACGTGAACCGCGGCACGATCCAGGTGCCGTACGTGCTGTCGCTGCTGGTGACGCATTCGCTGACCGGCAGCGTGCCGGGCTTCGATGAGCTCGAACAGCAGGCCACCGCACGCATCCGCGACGGCATCCCCGCAGTGGCGGCGCTGCAGACATTGTCCGCCAAACCGAACGACGCCGATGCCCTGGCGCAGTTCCAGGCACACGAGAAGGACCTAGGCTACGGCTTCCTGCTGCAGCGCTACGCCCCCGACGTGACCGCGGCGACCGACGCCGATGTGGCCGACGCCGCGCGTGACGCGATCCCGCAGGTGGCACCGGTGTTCTGGTCGTTCCGCGTGATGGTGGTGCTGGGCCTGGCGATGCTCGCGTATTTCGTGATGGCGGTGATCTACACCATGCGCAACCGGGTGGAACGTAAGCGCTGGTTCCTCAAGCTCGCGGTGTGGATGATCCCGGTGCCGTTCCTCGCCAACGAGGCCGGCTGGCTAGTTGCCGAGCTGGGACGCCAGCCTTGGACGGTGTACGGCATGCTGCCGACGTGGATGTCCGCTTCCACGCACAGCGTGGGCTACATGGCCTTCTCGCTGATCGGCTTCGTGACGCTCTATACGGTGTTCATCGCGATCGAGATGTACCTAATGGTACGCACGATCCGGCGCGGCCCCGACGACGACCACGCGGGCGCACTTCCCCATGACAGATTGCATGTCGACCGCATGGCCGGCTACGCGGAGGGTTAAGCGATGGAAACGTACGCTGCACTTCAGGTGCTCTGGTGGCTGCTGCTCGGCGTGTTGCTGAGCGGGCTGGCCGTGATGGTGGGCATGGACATGGGCGTGGGCACCATCCTGCGCTACGTGGGGCGCAACGACGGCGAGCGCCGCGTGGCGCTCAACATCATCGGCCCGCACTGGGACGGCAACCAGGTGTGGTTCATCCTCGGTGGCGGCGCGGTGTTCGCGGCGTTCCCGCTGATCTACGCCACCGCCTTCTCGGGCTTCTACGTGGTGATGCTGCTGCTGCTGTGGAGCATGATCCTACGCCCGCTGGGTTTCGAATACCGCAGCAAGCTGCCGTCGGCAGGCTGGCGCAACGCCTGGGACTGGGCGCTGTTCGTCAGCGGTCTGGTGCCGATGGTGGTGTTCGGCGCGGCCATCGGCAACCTGTTCCACGGCGTGCCATTCCAGTTCAGCTGGAACCTCACGTCCACCTACACCGGCTCCTTCCTCGGCCTGCTCAATCCCTTCGCGATCCTGTGCGGCCTGCTGTCGGCGTCGCTGTCGGTGTTTATGGGCGCGGCGATGGTGATGAACGGCGCGAAGGACGAGATCTTCGAGCGCGCCCGCACGCTGGCGCGGATGGGCGCGGCGCTGGCCATCGTGCTGTTCGGCATCGGTGGCTTCTGGGTGCACGGCATGGGCGGCTACGTGCTGACCGCCGGCCCCGGTGCCGGTGTACCGCAGACGCCGCTGCAGCAGAGCGTGGCGCTGGCGAACGGTGCGTGGCTGGCTAACTTCGATGCGCATCCAGCACTATGGCTGCTGCCCGTGGCCGGCTTCGCCGGCATGCTGCTGGGTCTGCTCGCGGCCAGCGCGCGCCGCTCGCATCTGGCTTGGTGGCTGGGCGCCCTGGGCTGGCTGGGCGTGATCGGCACGGCCGGCGTGGCGCTGTTCCCGTTCCTGTTGCCGTCGAGCAGCGTGCCGGCGCAGAGCCTCACGGTGTGGAACGCCAGCTCCAGCCAGCACACCCTGCTGTGGATGTCCGGCTTCGCCGCGGTGTTCGTGCCGCTGGTGCTCTGGTACACGAGCTGGGCCTTCTATGTGATGCGCGGCAAGGTTGACGTTGCCGACGTGGTTGCCGACGAACACGCTTACTGAGGACGGACCATGCGAACTTTTATGCAATTCCTGTTGTTCATGGTGCTGGCCATCGCGGTGATCGTGCTGGCCATCCTGCTCGGCGACATGGGTGCGTGGTACTTCGCGTGGCTGGTCGGCACGGCGATGATCGTGCTGATCGCCGCGGCGGGCGGTGTGCTGCTCGATACGCAGGACGAACACACCGCCGCGCGCAGGGCCGCCGTGTCGGCCGACGCGCGCTGAACGGTCGCCGCTGCACATGACGTCTGTCGCCAGCGCATGGCTGCGCGACCAGGCCCGTCCGGTGCGTGCCCTGCTGGGCACCGGCATCGCGGCGGGCCTGCTGCAGGCCGCGCTGATGTGCCTGGGTGCGTGGATGCTGGCCCATGTGCTGGCCGGTGCGATCTTCCACGGTCGCCGCTGGAGCATGGCCTGGCCATGGCTGCTGGCGTTGCTGGCGCTGGCGGCATTGCGGTTCGCGCTGGGCCTGCTGCAGCGCCGCGCCACCTTCGAGGCCGGCGCGCGCGTGGCTGACGCGGTGCGGCAGGCGCTGGAGAAACGCATGCGCGAGCTTGGCCCGCGCTGGGGCACTCGCCAGGCCAGCGGGGATCTCGCCACCCGCCTGGTCGACGGTGTGGATGCGCTGGTGCCGTATTACGCGGGCTACCTTCCGCAGGTGGCGTTCGCCGTGCTGGTACCCGCGCTGATCCTGCTGGTGGTGCTGCCTGTCGACCCATGGTCGGCGCTGGTGCTGGTATTCACCGCACCGCTGGTGCCGTTGTTCATGGTGCTGGCGGGGCAGGCGGCCGAGCAGGCAAGCCAGCGCCGCTGGATGCGCCTGCGCAGGATGGGCGCGCATTTCATGGATGCGCTGGCCGGGCTCACCACCTTGCGCCTGTACCGTGCCGCCACGCGCGAGCAGACGTTGCTGGAGGCCACCGGCGAGGCCTACCGGCGCGAGACGATGGCGGTGCTGCGCATCGCCTTCCTCTCCGCGCTGGTGCTGGAGTTCTTCGCCACTGTGAGCATCGCCGTGCTGGCGGTGCTGATCGGTTTTCGGCTGATGTGGGGCAAGCTGGTGTTCGAGCAGGGCCTGTTCGTTTTGCTGCTCGCGCCGGAATTCTTCCTGCCGCTGCGCGCGCTGGGGACGCAGCGGCACCGGCGCATGGACGCCGCCGCCGCGGCGACGGACCTTGTCGAGTGGCTGGCAGTGCAGCTGCCGCAGGTGGCGCAGGTGGCGCGGGTGGCATCGCCCTCGCCCATCGCCGCGACGCAGCTGACGATCGACTTCGAACGCGTCGGCTTCGCCCACGAGGATGGCCGCGCGGTGCTGCGCGACCTCGATTTGCACCTGCCGCCCGGCACGAGCCTTACCCTGGTGGGCGCCAGCGGCAGCGGCAAGAGCACGCTGCTGTCGCTGCTGATGGGCTTCGACGTGCCGCAGTCCGGGCGCATCCTCGTCGACGGGCACGACCTGGCACACACGGACCTGGACGCGTGGCGCCGCCACATCGCGTGGATCCCGCAACGCGCCCACGTGTTCCACGGTAGCCTGCGCGACAACCTGCTGATCGCCGCGGCGGATGCGGACACCTTCACGCTGTGGCGCGCGTTGCAGGCCGCCTCGCTCGATGGCGTGGTGGCGCGGCTGCCGGAGGGTCTGGATACGCCGCTGGGCGAACGTGGCCACGGCCTGTCCGGCGGCGAGTGCCAGCGACTGGCGCTGGCGCGCGCCTGGTTGCGCAACGCGCCGTTGCTCTTGCTGGACGAACCAACCCAACACCTCGATGACGCCACCGCCGCCAGTATCGACGCGGCGCTCGCGCGCCTCGGCGAGGGCCGCACGGTGATCCGCGTCACGCACCGGCTGGACGGCATCCGCGACGACGAACTCGTGGCCGTGCTGGCCGAGAGCCACATCGTCGAGCACGGCCCCGCCGATGCATTGCGCGCGGCGGGCGGACATTTCGCCGGACTGCTGGCGGCGGAGCGGGCCGCATGAGCGCGCATCCGTGCAGCGGCGACACCGACTCCGCCGTCGTGCGCCGCCTGCTGGTCCTGCTGTGGGCGGAGGATCGCCGCTGGCTGCTTGCAGGCGCGGCGCTGGCCCTGCTCAGCATGCTTGCTGGCATCGGCCTGCTGGCCGTGTCAGGGCATTTCATCACCTCGATGGCGCTAGTCGGTGCGGGTGGCATCGCGATCAACTACTACACGCCGGCAGCGTTGATCCGGCTGCTCGCGATACTACGCACCGGCGGCCGCTATGCCGAACGGCTGGCGACGCACGAGGCAACCCTGCGCGTGCTGGCCCGCCTGCGCGTATGGCTGTTTGCCCGACTGGTGCCGCTGGCGCCCGCGCGGCTGGGTGACTTGCGCAGCGCCGAGCTGTTCTCGCGTCTGCGTGCTGACGTGGACGCGCTGGAGCACGCCTACCTCGGCGTGCTGATCCCGCTGGCGGTGGCGGCGGCGACCACGCTGGCCGTGCTGTGCTTTGCGCTGTACTGGTTGCCGTTGCTGGTACTGCCACTGGGCGTGCTGATGCTGGCAGCCGGCCTCTTGCTGCCGCGCTGGATGCAACGCCAGGGCAAGACGCCGGGTGAGGCGGTGGTGACGCATGCGGAGGAGTTGCGTCTGCTGGCCGTCGATGGCTTGCGCGGGCGCGCCGAGCTGGCGCTGTATGGCGCCGAGGCGGCGCATGCCGCCAGAGTCGATGCCGTTGCGGCGAAGCTGCGCGAGGCGCGCCGGCTTATCGACCGCCTGCAGGCGCTGGGCACCGGCGGCGTGGCGCTGGTGGCGCAGTGTGCCGTACTCGCGGCGCTGGCCTTCGGCTTGCCGGCGTTGGACCGTGGCGCACTGCAGCCGCCGGCGTTGACCATGCTGACCCTGCTGGCGCTGGCCGCATTCGAAGCGATCGCGCCGTTGCCGGATGCGTGGGCGGTGTGGGGCAGAACGCTCGCTTCGGCGCGCCGCCTGCTCGCCTTGGCCGACATGCCGGCAGCGGTGGGTGAACCGGCGCAGCCGTCGCCGCCACCTTGCGGCAACGACCTGGCGATCCGCGGCCTGCGCCTGCGCCACGA
This sequence comes from Rhodanobacter sp., assembly GCA_027450005.1. Taxonomy (GTDB): domain Bacteria; phylum Pseudomonadota; class Gammaproteobacteria; order Xanthomonadales; family Rhodanobacteraceae; genus Rhodanobacter_A. Next base: position 19,937 of record DAIDKO010000030.1, read on the forward strand.
CGAGGCCGGGCCATGGGTGCTGGACGGCGTGGACCTCGATCTGCCGCAGGGCGGCCGGCTGGCCTTGGTGGGTGCCTCCGGAGCCGGCAAGAGCAGTCTCGCAGGTGCGCTGCTGCGCCTGTATCCCTTTGAGGGCAGCGTCATGCTGGGCGGCGTGCCGCTGGAGGCTTGGCAGGGCGACGAGGTGCGCGCGCGGATCGCCTTGGTCGACCAGCAGCCCTACCTGTTCGACGCCAGTCTGCGCGACAACCTGCGCCTGGCACGGCCCGAGGCCGGCGACGCGCAGCTCGCGCTGGCGATCTGGCGCGCGCAACTCGACGATTTCGTGGCCGGTCTGCCGCAAGGCCTGGACACGCGGATGGGCGAGAACGGCGTGCGCGTCTCCGGAGGCGAGGCGCGGCGCATTGCCATCGCGCGGGCGCTGCTGACGGACGCGCCGATCCTAATCCTGGACGAGCCGCTGGAGGGCCTGGACGCCGGCACGGCGGCACGCCTCTACCGCGCGCTGGACGAGGCGATGCACGGGCGCAGCGTGCTGCTCATCACGCACCGGCTTGGCCAGTTGTCCGTGCTGGTGGACGAGGTGGCGACTTTGCGCGAGGGGCGCATCGTGGAGCGCCGTGCGGTGACGGGGGCATCGCGCAGGCGGAATGCGGTGGCTGGTCTCTAGCCGGTGGCCAGCGTCCGTTCAAAGCCCTTGTCTAGCTACACGATTTCGCTGGGGAGTTTTTGCCGCGAGCGACAAAGCGATTTCGTCCGCCTGCCGGCGCCCGAGCTACTTCTCTTTGCTGGCCCGAAGGGCGGAGGGCAGGATGCCCGGATGCCCGGAGTCAAGAGAAGTAGCCAATAGAAATGGCTTGGTTCAGTCCGCCGAAAATACAGGCAATTGGTGTCAAGGGTTTTGGAACGACTCCAGTCGGCGCGAGCTTCACCGCCGCCACGCCGCGCCGTATCTGGAAAGTGAGGGATTTCAAGTTAACCGCTGTCCCGACCTGCCCAAGTGTCCGTTGTGAACGAAGTAGCTCGCTATGAGTATCTGACAACCTCTCAAACGATGGGCACCTGGTTGACGTTGTTTTTCGGGTCAAGCCAGAACGCCTCATTGGCGAAGCGGCCGAAGATTTCGCGCGGTAGCACGGGCTGGCGCTCCGCGGCTTCCACCTTGGGTCGGGACCTTCCGCACCGTCCGGGCCGGCGCGCTTCCGGGAGCGCGGCCGTATAGCCCGATCGGACCTGGACGGCATCTCCGCTAGACTCTGCAGCATGATCAATCCATCGTGGAGGCACCGCATGAGCAAGTTGCCCTGGGACCAGCGCTACGCTGGCGACCACTACCATTTCGGGACCGCGCCCAATGCCTTCCTTGCCGCCCAGAAGAGCCGCCTGCCGGCTTCAGGAACCGCTCTGGCGGTGGCGGACGGCGAGGGCCGGAACGGCGTCTGGCTGGCCGAACAGGGCCTCGACGTGCTGGCCGTGGACAGCTCGGCGGTCGGCCTCGCCAAGGGGCAGCGGCTGGCCGCCCGGCGCGGCGTCCGCATCGCCCCGGAGCAGGCCGACCTGGCGCAGTGGGCGTTCGGCCACGAACGTTTCGACGTGATCGCCGCGATCTTCATCCAGTTCGCCGACCCCGAGCTACGCGCCCGACTGTTCGACGGCATGATCGCCGCGCTCAAGCCCGGCGGCCTGTTGCTGCTCGAAGGCTACCGGCCGGAACAGCTGGCCTACGGTACCGGCGGGCCGTCGGAACAGGCGAACCTGTATACCGAGGCGCTGCTGCGCGATGCGTTCGCGCCGCTCGAGATCCTGCAGCTCGACAGCTACGACGCGCGTATCGAGGAAGGCCATGGGCATGCCGGCCTGTCCGCGTTGATCGATCTGGTGGCGTGCAAGCCGGCTTGAGGCGCCACCCGATCGCCCCGGTGGGTGCATCCGAACCGCGATGGCACGCGTAGACGAGCTTACCCATACGCAGCCGGCGCCCGCCGCCGAGGTTCCGATGTCGCCCTCGCAACGTATCGTCTACATCAGCAAGGCTAGCTTCGCCGGCGCCGATCGCGCTGCCACGGTGGAACCGGAGATCGGTCGCATCCTGATGCAATCGCGCCGCAACAACCCCGCGCGCGGCCTGGTCGGAGCGTTGTACTACGGCGACGGCCATTTCTTCCAGGTGCTGGAGGGTGAGGCCGGCTCGATCGACGTGTTGCTCGACACGCTGCGCAAGGATCCGCGCCACCATGATCTGACGGTGCTCTCGCGCCGGCCGATCGAGCAGGCCAGCTTTACCGGCTGGTCGATGAAATACGTGGCGGCGGCCGACGAGGTCAGGCGCCTGCTGGCCTCGTTCGGCCACCGCCATTTCGACCCGTACCGTTTCGACAGCAACCAGATCGCGGCGATGGTGGGATTGCTGCAGCACCGTCCATCGACAGCAGAATCGCCCGCGGGCGACGCGACGCCATCGGCCGGCGATGTGCCTTTCGACGGCGGCCGCGATGGCGCACGACTCGCGCGTCGTGCATTCGGCGTTGCAGTGGCCGCATTGCTGTTCTCGCTGTTGGCGATGGTGCTGGCCTGGCGTCGCTGACCGAGGCCATCCGGTGATCGTTGCCTGGCAGGCCAACCGGCCCCGGCATTCCGCGATGCCGAGGTCTTCTCCCCGGGTGCGTGCGCAGGCGGAGCCGCCCGGTCCGGTCAAGTTGTGCCGCGGCGAGCCGATACGCCTCTCGTCCAGCCGAGTCACTGCGCACGACGAATCCGCCGGTGATATGTAGCGTCACGGCGGCTCCATTGGCGCCCCGCGCAAGGCCTCCTCCCACCCGGATCCCGCTCCATCCATGCCGACCGACGACTCCGCGCTGCCGCCGTGCCGATCCTGCCGTCCGGGCGAGCCGCTGCCGTTCGACTTCACGATGGCGTTCCAGCCCATCGTGGACGTCGCGCGGCGCGAGGTGTTCGCCTACGAGGCACTGGTGCGCGGCATTGCCGGGGAGGGGGCGGAGACTCTCCTTGGCCAGATCAATCACGACAACCGCTACGTGTTCGACCAGTCCTGCCGGGTGAAGGCGGTGGAGCTGGCCGCGCGGCTGGGCGTGCCCTGTTTCGTCAGCATCAATTTTCTGCCCAATGCCGTCTATCAGGCCGCGACCTGCATCCGCGCGACGCTGCAGGCGGCCCAGCGGTTCGGTTTTCCCACCCGGCAGCTCATTTTCGAGATCACCGAGAACGAACAACTGGTTGAGAAGGAACACCTCAAGAGCATCATCCGCGAGTACAAGCGGCAGGGCTTCCGCACCGCCATCGACGACTTCGGCGCCGGCTACTCCGGGCTCAACCTTCTTGCCGAGTTCCAACCGGACATCATCAAGCTCGACATGGCCATGGTTCGCGCGGTGGACACCGATCCCGTGCGACAGGCGATCGTCGCGGGGATCCTCGGCGTGTGCCGCGCGCTGGGCATCGAAGTGATCGCCGAGGGCGTGGAAAGCGAGGCGGAGTACCGCCTGCTGCACGGCATGGGCATACGGCTGTTCCAGGGTTTCCTATTTGCCCGGTCGGCCTTCGAGGCACTGCCGCCGGTGCACTGGCCGGACTAGGCGCGTCCGGCGCGACAGCCGGTCCGATGGTAGGGCCGTCGCGAAGCAGGGTTCTCGAAGTTTTTACCTGCGACGAGGCAAAGTGTGGATGGTGGCCAGTGCCTGTCGCCAAATGTTCCGGAGTCTTTGGGCATTCGTGAATCGAGCGTTGACAAAGCATGCATCCTCATTGATGCCCGCTGGTGGACTTTTCGGCGCGGAATGTTGCCCGCTGCCGGAGGGTTCGCCGGAACTCGACCGCATCACGCGGACGGCCACGCGTCTCTTCGACGTCCCGATGGCGCTGGTGACCCTGCTCGACGACGACTGGCAATGGTTCGCTTCCAAGGTCGGCATGGCGATGGATCGCACGCCCCGCGATCAGGCCTTCTGCGCGCATGCGATCCTCCTGCCGGCGCCGATGGTCGTGCCGGATGCACGGCTTGATCCGCGCTTCGCCGACAACCCGCTGGTGACCAGGGATCCGTTCGTCCGCTTCTATGCAGGCCATACGGTGCGTTCGCGTCAGGGCGTTCCCCTCGGTACCTTGTGCGTGCTCGATACCCGTCCGCGAACCTTCTCGGAGTCCGACCGTCAGGCGCTGGCCGACCTCGCAGCGATGGTAGAGAAGCAACTGCACCTTCGCGGAGCCGATGCCGAGGCGGCACAGGCGCGCACGGCCCTGGCGCAGCGCCAGGCGCTGCTCTCGCGCGTGGTGGATCACGCTGGCGTCGGCATCGCGCTGCTCGACGGCGAAGGCCGCATCCTGGAGAGCAATCTCTACTTCGAATCCCTGACTGGCCGCGCGGCATCGGCCCTTCAGGGCCAGCCCTTCAGGGAGTTGCTCGATCTCCGCGATCGGGACCAGGGATGTCAGGCGCTCGATGTCGTTGGCGGAGCCGACCCGGCGGGCCCGGCCCACGAGCTACGCTTCCGCCACCCCGACGGCAACGTCACCTGGGTACAGCTGGGATTTTCGACCTTGCCGGACAGCGAGGGCAGCGGCGAACACCGCATTGTCGTGGCCACGGACATCGACACCCTTCGCCGAACCCAGTTCGACCTGCGGGATCTGCAGCGCCAGTTGGAGGAGCGTGTACGCGCACGCACGGCCGAGCTTGAGGCCAGCGCCGCTGCGCTGGAGGTCGAAACGGCTCGCCGCGATAACGCACAATCCGCACTGGTCGCCGAGCGCGAGCATTTCCGGCGGGTCCTTGAAAACACTTCCGATGCCTTCGTCGAAATTGACGGCGAGGACCGCATCCTCACTTGGAATGGCTCTGCTAGGCGCATTTTTGGCTGGCCGGCCGAGGAAGCGCTGGGCAGGCGCTTCGGCGAGCTCACCGTGCCGCCGCCGCTGCGCACCCGCCATGCGCGCTGGCTGCAGCGGTTGCGCGACAACGGCTACAGCACGCGCATGAAGCAGCGCATCGAAACCCAGGGCCAGCGTCGCAACGGCGAAGAATTCCCGATGGAGATGACCTTCAGCACCAGCCAGGAAGGCGAGCGACTGATGGTGCACGGTTTCCTGGTCGACATCAGCCAGCGCAAGGCCGACGAGGCGGTGTTGCGGGAGACCATGCGGCGCCTTCGCACGATCACCGACAACGTGCCTGCGATGATTGCGCATATCGGTGCTGACCTGTGTTACCGGTTCCACAACCGGACCTACTTCCACTGGTTCGACCTGCCGCCGCAAGGACTGGTCGGGCGCCACCTGGGAACGTTCTGGGGCGATGCCCTTTTCGACAAGATGCGCCCCGACATCGAGCGTGTGCTGGCTGGCGAGCACCTGACGGTGGAGTACATGCTGCCGGCGCGGCAAGGCAACATGTGGTTCCACGGCAACTTCGTGCCGCACACGGACGACGAGGGACGGAGCGACGGCTTCTACCTACTGGCCCAGGACATCACCGAGCGCAAGCGACTGTACGAGCGTATCGAGCACGAGGCGAGCCACGATCCGCTCACCGGACTGGCCAACCGCCGTGGCCTGATGCAGCGCCTGACCGAGGCGATGGCACGCGCCCGGCGACACGGACGGGCTCTTGGCGTGATGTTCATGGACCTCGACGATTTCAAGCAGATGAACGATACGCTGGGCCACGACTACGGCGACGCGGTGCTGCAACGCTTCGCGGCTGACATCGCCGCCTCGGTGCGAGAGACGGATTTCGTCTGCCGCCTGGCTGGCGACGAGTTTGTCGTGGTGCTGGAAGACCTGCCTGCGCTGCCGGACGTATTGATCGCGACGGGAGAGGTCATTCTCGAGAGGATCAACGCCCAGGCTGACGTATTGGGCATTCCGGTCGGCCTGGCCAGCAGCATCGGCGCGGTCACCTATGACGGCTCCCGCGACGAGACACCCGCGCAATTGCTGGCGCGCGCGGACGGGGCGATGTACGAGGCCAAGTCGGGCGGCAAGAACCGGATGGTCGTGCTCTGAAGCCGCCATAAGGCGGACACGACTCAGGAGAGGCCTTGGGACAGGGAAAACCCGCCCGGCGGCGGCTTCTGTTGGTGTAACCGCCTGATTCGTCACGTGGTACCGGTGAGAGGACTCGAACCTCCACTCTGTCACCAGAAGCGGATTTTGAGTCCGCCGCGTCTACCATTCCGCCACACCGGCACGTGAGCCGTGCATTATGCCGCGATCAATGCACCGGGTCGAGACCCAGCTGGCGCTCGCAGCGCTCATAGCCTTCGTCGCCGCCCAACGGCTGGAACACGGCGCAACGGGTCATGTTGCCGGAGTAGATGTGCAGGCTGACCGCGATATCGCGGTCGCTGGGATTGCGGATGGTGTGGTATTCGTGCGGCGGGATCAGGCTGCCGGCAGAGCCGGGACCGGCCTGCACCGAACCGACCGGCTGGAAGCGGCAATGCCCTTCGCTGTCGGCCATGCGCTCGTATTGCACCACGTCCAGCGCGCCACGCCATACGCCCTCGACGCACCACATGCCCGCGTGGTCGTGGATCGGCGTGCCCTGGCCGGGGCCCCACGTCATCGCCACTACGCAGTAGCCGTGTTCGTCGCTGCGGTACAGCTCGCGCCGCGCATAACGTCCCTCGGCGGTTTCCAGCACGCAATCGGGCAACTGGATCTCGTTGCCGCGAATCAATTTGCACAAGCTGTTGCGCAGGCTGTCGGTGATCGCGGGCGTACTGCCCTGGACGACGGCCGTGTCGATGGCATCGATCAGGCGGCGACAGCCCGGGAATTCGGTGGTGAGCATGGCGTTCTCGGAAAGCTGGCTGGGTAAGTCGATTCTACCGCGGGGCGGTGAGCGGTACCTGTTCAAGCGATCCGGATGCGGACAGCCGCATCCCGCGCGGCTTTTCAGAGCTTGCCGAGGAAGCCGCCGATGGCGCGGCTGTAGTTCTCGATGTCGACCAGGAAGGCGTCGTGGCCCTGCGGCGAATCTAGCGCCACGAACTCCACGCTGGCACCGGCCGCTTGCAGGCCAGCGGCGATCTGCTCCTGCTGCTCCAGCGGAAACAGGATGTCGGTGCTAACACCGATCACCAGTGCGCGCTCGACGCAGATGCGTTTGAGGCCTTCCATCACGCTGCCGTGGCCGTATTCGGCGGTGTCGAACCAGTCGCTGGCGCGCGAGAGGTAGAGGTAGCTGTTGGGATCGAAGCTGCGCACGAAGCGGCGGGCGTGGCCCTCCAGGTAGGACTCCACCTGGAATTCGAAGCCGAACGGATGCTCCTCGCGCTGTTCGGCGTCGAGGCGGATGCGCGCGAAGCGCCCGTTCCATTCCATCGCCGAGCGGTAGGTGATGACGCCCAGCTTGCGCGCGATGCTCATGCCCATGTCGGGGTAGCGCCCGCCCTCGCCGCTGCAGTCATGGGCATGGATGTCGTAGTTGCCGCCGGCCCAGTTGGGATCGAGCCGGATCGCCTCGCGCTGCAGCGAACGGATCGCGATGGCGAAGGGCTGCGCCTGCGGGGCGGTGTCCACGCTGACGTGCGCGCGCACCGTGCCGGGGTGCAGCAGCATGTAGGCGAGCGCGGCCATGCCGCCCATCGAGCAGCCGACCAGGCAGGCGAGCCGCCCGATGCCGAGCTGGCGCACCACTTCGTGCGCCGCGTTGGCTACGTCCTCCAGCGACAGCTCGGGGAACTCCAGCCGGTAGGGCTTGCCGGTGGCCGGGTTGATCGAGGCGGGGCAGGTGGAGCCCTTGTCGCTGCCCAGCGAGTTGACGCAGACCACGAACCAGCGGTCGGTGTCGATCGCCTTGCCGGGGCCGGCCATGCCTTCCCACCAGCCTGGCGTGGGATCCGCCGCGCTGGACAGCATGTGCGCGCTGGGTGAAAGGCCGGTGAGCACGACGATGGCGTTGTCGCGTGCGGCGTTCAGCGTACCCCAGGTTTCGTAGGCCACGCGTGCGCCGTGCAACGTGCCGCCGCGCTTCATCGGGAACGGCGAGGGCAGGGCGCAGTAACGACGCGCGTCGCCCATCAGTGCACCTTGTCGATGGCGATGGCGATCGGCGTCTTGCGGTCGGTATCGACGACGCCGGCGCTGCCTTCCAGGTCGCCCGGCTGGGCGATCGGCTGGCCGCTGTGGCTGATCCGCGCCGACACCACCACGCGTGCCACCGAGGAAAGTTTCATCTGCGGCGTCATCGCCATCGCGTCGGTGAGCGTCACCGTGGCCGGCAGCGTGTTGGCCGCCAGCTTAGCAACCGCCAGCGGCATCGGCGGACCGCTCACCGCGCGGGCGTAGACATAGAGCTGGTCGCCCGGCCGCAGCTTATCCTTGAGCGACGGCGCCAGGCTCACCTCCACCTTCAGCGCGGCGCCCTGGTTGGCGGCGGGTGCCGGCGCGGGTTCGTTACCGGGCTTGACGCCGGCCTCGCGGTCGGCCTTGGCGATCTGTTCGGCCACCGCCTCGGCTACCTTGGAGCCGGGCTGCAGCAGCGGCTCCAGTATTCGCCAGGTGCTTGCGGCGTCGGCGTACTGCGCGCGCTGGAACTGGCCGATGCCGAGCAGCCACAGGCCGCGTTGGTTGTCCGGCTGCAGCTCCAGCGCGTGGTGCAGAAGGTCGATCGCGCGGTCGCTGATCTGGTGGTCGCTGCGTGCCATCGAATCGCTTTCGGCCCAACCCACCATGGCCGCCACGCTGTTCGGATCGATCTGCAGCACGTGGTTCCAGGCGTCGCTCGCCTCATCCGGCCGCTTCATGGCCGAGGTAGCCTGGGCCAGCAAGGCCCAGGCCTGGGCATCGCCGGGTTGCTGCTTGAGGTGTGCACGCAGCTCGGCCAGCGCCTGCTGGAAATCGAGGGGTTTGTTCACGGGCACGCCGTCCAGCGCGATGGGCGTGCCGACGTGCAGGTATAGCGCGCCGGCGCCGAGCGGCAGCAGCAGAGCGATGCCCAGCGCCAGCGCGAACACGCCGCGCGGACGGCCGTGCCGGCGTCCTTCGCGCAGTAGCGGCACCAGCAGCACTGCCAGCGCCGCCGCGACCATCGCGGCGGCGATCAGATAGAACGCGATTTTCACCAGTCGTCCCCCGTGTTGGCCGGCTCGTTGGCGGCCTGCCCGCCATAGGCAGGCGTGTCATCGTCCAGCGGGCCGTCGCCGCGGTTGTGCCGGCGTATCGCCACCACCACCACCGCAGCGCCGGCCAGCAGGATCGCAAGCGGTCCGAACCACAACAGCCACGTGCCAGGCTGCAGTGGCGGGTCGTACAGCACGAAGTCGGAGTAGCGCGCCACCAGGTATTGCTTGATCTGCGCGTCGGTCTTTCCCTGCTGCATCAGCTGGAACACCTCCAGCCGCAGGTCGCGCGCGAGGCTGGCGTTGGAATCGGCCAGATCCTCGTTCTGGCAGACCAGGCAGCGCAGTTGCTTGGTCAGTTTCTGGAAGCGCACTTCCTGCGCATGGTCCTTGAACGGCAGTGGCTCGATGGCGCCGGTGGCGGCGAGCGCATGGCCGGCGAAAGCCAGCATTACCGCGAACAGCAGGGCGCGCAGCCTCATGGTGCCTCCCGCTTCAGCGCGGCGATCGCCGGCTGCAGTTCCCGCGCGATCACCCTCGGTGTGAGCGGGCCGATGTGCTTGTAGCGGATCACGCCTTTCGCATCGATCAGGAAGCTCTCCGGCGCGCCGTACACGCCGAAGTCGATGGCGGTGCGGCCGGACTGGTCGGCGATCACCACGTCATAGGGGTTGCCGTTGTCGCGCAGCCAGGCCTTGGCGTCGGCAGGCGCGTCCTTGTAGTCGTAGCCCACCAGCTCAATGCTTAGCTGGCGGCCGTCGGCCATCAGCACCGGATGTTCCTCGGCGCAGGCCACGCACCAGCTGCCGAACACGTTGAGCAGGTAGGGCTTGCCGAGCAGGCTGGCCTTGGTGACGGTCTGCGCCGGCGCATCCAGCTCCGGCAGCGCGAAGTTGGGCGCGGGCTTGTTGATCAGCGGCGAGGGCACGTAACGCGGGTCGTGCCAGGTATTCCACCAGATGCCGAAGCCGAACAGGCCCGCCAGCGCCAGGAACACGATGAGCGGTACGAAACGCTTCATGCCGGCGACTCCTGCGGCGACGCCGTTGCCGCCGACGCGCTCGTTTCGGCGGCGATGCGCTTGATACGGAAGCGGCGGTCGCCGGCGCAGACGAAGCCGCCCAGCATCATCAGAACGCCGCCGCCCCAGATCCAGCGCACGAAGGGCTTGTAGTAGAGCCGCAGCGCCCAGGCGCCCCCGATGTTGTTCGCGTCCATCGGCTCGCCCAGTGCCACGTAGAGGTCGCGGAACACGCCGGCGTCCACCGCCGATTCGGTCTGGACCTGGTCGTGCGCGTAGGTGCGCTTCTGCGGGCGCATCGTCGCCACCGTGGCACCATGGCGCATCACGGTGATCACGCCCTGGTCGGCGTACCAGTTCGGACCGACAGTGCGGTGCACGCCATCGAAGCGGAAGTCGTAGCCGCCGACGTGCGCGCTCCGGCCTGGTGCGAGGCGAACGTCGTGGCTGACGCTGAGCGCCTCGGACATCAGCACTCCGACCACGAACACGCCCACGCCGAGGTGCGCCAGCAGCATGCCGGCCATCTCGGCCGGGTAGCGGCGGCCGCGCGGCATGTCGCGCCAGCGCCTGAGCGCGTACAGCAGCACGCCGACTGCGATCCACACCGCCGACGCCACGCCGACGATGGCCTTCAGCTGCCCCTGCACGAAGAACGCCGCCACGATCGCGCAGGCCGCCGCCGCGATACCGGCGCGCAGCGCCACCTGCTTCAGCACGCCGCCGTCGGCCTTGCCCCAGTGCAGGAACGGCCCGAACGGCAGCAACAGCACCACGGGCGCCATCAGAAACGGAAACAGCAGGCCGAAGTAGGGCGGTCCCACCGAGATGCGGCCCAAGTGCAAGGCATCGCCGATCAGCGGGAACAGCGTGCCCAGCAACACCATCGCCGAGGCGGTGGCCAGCAACAGGTTGCCGATCAGCAGCGCCGTCTCGCGCGAAACGACATTGAACGGCTTGCCGCCCGCCACCTTGGGCGCGCGCAGCGCGTACAGCAGCAGCGAGCCGCCTACCACGATGGTGAGGAAGATCAGGATGAACACGCCACGGCGCGGATCGGAGGCGAACGCATGCACCGAGGTGAGCACGCCCGAGCGCACTAGGAAGGTGCCGAGCAGCGACAGCGAGAACGCGAAGATCGACAGCAGCAGGGTCCACGCGCGCAGGCCGCCGCGCTTCTCGGTGATCGCCTGCGCGTGGATCAGCGCCGTGCCCACCAGCCAAGGCATGAAGCTGGCGTTCTCTACCGGATCCCAGAACCACCAGCCGCCCCAGCCCAGCTCGGCGTAGGCCCACCAGCTGCCCGCCACGATGCCGAGGGTGAGGAAGCCCCAGGCCGCGTTGGTCCACGGCCGTGCCCAGCGCACCCAGGCCTGCTCCACTTCGCCGCCGAGCAGCGCCGCGATGGAGAATGCGAACGCCACCGAGAAGCCCACGTAGCCCATATAGAGCACCGGCGGGTGGAAGGTCATGCCCGGATCCTGGAGTACCGGGTTGAGGTCGGCACCATCGACCGGCATCGGCAGCAGCCGGCCGAACGGATCGGAGGTGAACAGTGTGAAGGCGAGGAAGCCGATCGAGACCAGGCCCATCACGCCCATCACGCGCGCGGCGAACGCGTCCGGCAGCCTGTGGCTGAACGCGGCCAGGGCCACCGTCCACAGGTTGAGGATCAGGATCCACAGCAGCAGCGAACCCTCGTGCGCACCCCATACTGCTGCGATGCGGTAGTACCAGGGCAGCGCGAGATTGGAGTTGTCGGCCACGTATCGCACCGAGAAATCAAAGTGCAGGAAAGCCCAGACCAGGATCAGGAAAGCGGTCGCCACGAATATCGCCTGGCCGATCGCGGCGGGGCGTGCTACCGCCATCAGCGCCCGGTTGCCGCGCCAGGCCCCCAGCAGGGGCAGCAAGCCCTGCGCAATGGCCAACAGGAAGGCGAGTACCAGCGCGAGCTGGCCGAGTTCGGGGGTCATGGGCTCTTGTCCTGCGCGATGGCCTGCTTGACCTTCGCCTGTGCGTGCGCCTTGGCCATCGCGTCCTTCAGTTCCTTTGGCATGTAGGTCTCGTCGTGCTTGGCGAGCACCTCGGTGGCCACGAAGCGGGCCCCATCCATGTGGCCGGTGGCGATCACCGACTGGTTGTCCCGGAACAGGTCGGGCAGGATGCCGGTGTACTCCACCGGCATCGCGCCATCGGCGTCGACCACGGTGAAAGTGACTTCGAGCGAGTGCTTGCTGCGCTGGATCGAGCCGGCCTTGACCATGCCGCCGAGGCGGAAGGTCTTGTACTGCGCGGCCTGTCCCGACTGCACCTGGCTGGGCGTGAACAGGTAATTCATGTTCTGCTGCAGGGCGTACACCACCAAGCCGATCGCCAGCGCGGCGGCAACCGCGACCACGATCACGAGAGTGAGCCTGCGCTTGCGGGTAGGGTTCATTGGCATGGCATTGTCAGGGTTTGGAAGGAGGGCGGCGCGCACGTGCCGACTGCCGTGCCAAGCGTTCGCGCAGTTCGCGGAGGATGCGGCGGCGGCGCAGGCGCGGCGCCACGTTGTCGGTGACCAGTACTGCGAAGAACACGGCATAGGCCGGCCACACGTAGGCTGCGTAGCCGCCCATGGCCAGGAAATGCGACAGCGCGATCATCGGCCGGCCTCGGCCTGCGCGATCTCGCGCACCCAGTCCTTGCCGCCTTCCAGCGCGAGGATGTCGGTACCGGCGCGCCGGCACAGGCTGGCCGCGTAATAGAACTTCGTGGCCAGCGTCATCGCCAGCAGCGGCCAGAGCATCTCCCAGGGCATCTTGGAGTGGCCGAACAGGTTCACCGTGGTGCCCTGGTGCAGCGTGTTCCACCAGTCCACCGAGTAATGCACGATCGGTACGTTGATGATGCCGATGATGGCGAGGAAGCTCGCAGCGCGCGCGCCCTGCCGGCGATCCTCGAAAGCGTGGTACAGCCCGATCACGCCGAGGTAGAGGAACAGCAGCACCAGTTCGGAAGTGAGTCGGGCGTCCCAGGTCCACCAGGTGCCCCACATTGGCTTGCCCCAAAGCGAGCCGGTCACCAGGGTGATGAAGGTGAAGGCGGCGCCGATCGGCGCTGATTCCATCGCAACCACCTCGGCCAGCTTGATGCGCCAGACCAGCGCGACGAACCCAGACACGCCCATCATCGCGTAGACGAACATGCTCATCCACGCACTCGGCACGTGGATGAAGATGATGCGGTAGGCGTCACCCTGCTGGTAATCCGGCGGCGCCAGCACCAGCCCGCCGTATAGGCCGATCACGCCGAACAGCAGCGCCAGTCCCATAGCCCACGGTCGTACCGTGCGGGCGAAGCGGTAGAACGTCGGCGGCGAGCCGAGCTTGTGCAACCAGAGCGGAATCCACTTGGACATGCTAGGGCCTGCTCATGTCCCCCTGGTACCCGCGCGGTGATCGGCTTGCGCGCAGCCCGTGGAGGAACGAAGGGAGGTAGGACGAGTCCGTGGACGGACCCAGCTTGAAGCAGCGAACGGCGGGCGCCGGTCCACGAACGAGGGAGGACGCCTGGATGCAGCGAACCAAGCCCGGCCTTTCGGCTCGCCATCGATTGCCCGCCATGCGGCTGCCCGCGGTCAGGCTGGCGCCACACGCTGCAGCTGACGGCCACTCGACGACAACGCGGGGTACTTGGGGGGGCATCAACAGACTCTCAGGCATCCAGCGCAATACGTAAGGCCGCTGCGCAGGCCAACGGCGACAACACCACGGCCAAGACGAGTGCGGCGGACAGCCACGCGACCGGAGCGAACCACGGAAGGCCCTCCTGGGCGGCTGCCACCGCGCCGGCCGCGAAGATCACCACCGGCACGCACAGCGGCAGCAGCATCAAGGCCAGTAGCATACCAGAGCGCCGCGTGCCGGCCGTCAGCGCCACCAGCACCGCGCCAAGCAGGCTGAGCAGCGGCGTGGCCAACAGCAGCGCCAGCAACAGGGCAGGCATCGCCGGGAGGGGAAGATGCAGCATGCCAGCCAGCAGCGGAGCGATAACGAGCAGCGGCAGGGCCGTGGTGATCCAGTGCGCGAGGATCTTCATGCCCAGCATCAGGGCTAGCGGTTGCGGCGCCAGCACCAGTTGCTCCAGCGAGCCGTCTTCGATGTCGCTGGCGAACATCCCATCCAGCGCCAGCAGCATCGCCAGCAACACCGTCACCAGCACCACGCCGCCGGCGATCCTCTGCAGCAACGCCAAGTCCGGCCCCAGCGCAAACGGGAACAGCACCGCCACGATCACCGCATACAGCACCGGCATCGCCAAGTCGCCGCGGCGCCGCCAGGCCAGCGTGAGATCCCGCCGCAGCATCGCGGCACAGGCTTGGGGGAGCGGGGCGCTCATGCAGGCGCCTCCGTACTTGCGCGAGAGGTAGATGCCTCCATCCCGCCGGTGCCCGGATACGGTGCAGAGTGGCCACTGGGAAGTTCGTGGCGCCGGGAGTCCGCCCAGCCTCCTCGACACGGCTTGCCCGTAGTTCTGACGGATTGAATCGGGCCTTTTCGTTGGAGCGCCCTGCGTTGCGCCGGCAAAGTAAGCTGGCTTGGGCGCTGGCAGGCGACCGAAAGCCTGCTGCAGGCGAGCCAGGTTGCGGAAGCGAGAGGTTGTCGCGGGCACCCACCTCTCCCCCTGGCGCTCTCCCCGGAAGGGAGCGGGGATTTGCACGCATGTCCGAAACCGCATGCCTGCTGGTGGCCGGCGAACGAAAGTCCGTCGCTGCCAGTTTTGTCTGCAACGGCGGAAAAATTCTTGCGAACACGCTTACCCATGCATGCGTATCCGCTGCGGTTCCCCGCCATGAAATCCTACGGCCCCATGGCTGCTCACCAGTGCTGCGCCGCCATCCGCCACGTGTCGCTCCAGTAACCGGTTGACCAGTGCGATGCCATGCCGGTCGAGGTTCGCGTAGGGCTCGTCCAGCAACCACAGCGTCGCCGGCAGCAGCAGTAGGCGCGCCAGCGCGGTGCGCTTCTTCTGTCCCGCGGAGAGGCGCCGCAGCGGCTCGTCCCCGTAACCGGACAGGCCCACCTCGTCCAGCACCGCATCCACCGAGACGCCGTCCCGGCAACCGTGCAGGCCGACGGCGAAGGCCAGGTTCTCGCGCGCGCTCAGGTCATGTTTCTGGCCGAGCTGGTGGCCGAGGAAGAGAATCTCGTTGGCACAGGCGTCGTGCTGCCAGACGCCGCCGCGCCAACGCAGTTCGCCTTCGCTTGCGTGCAGCAGGCCGGCCAGCAGGCGCAGCAAGGTGGTCTTGCCGCTGCCATTGTCGCCTTCGACCAGCGCCAGTTCGCCCGTGTGCAGCCGGAAATCCAGCGGCGCGAACACCGGCTCGTCTTGGCGATGGAAGCTCAGGCGAAGCGCTTCGAGCAGGGGAGTGGCGGCTGCGGTCATCCGCCGCATTTTCCGCAATGCCCGGCGAACTTGTCCATGCGGCGCGCTGCCGCTGCGGTCATGCCAGCATGCGCAGCTCGGCGGGACCGTCGGCCTCGCCGTGCACGTAGGACAGCTGGGCGTGCTCGCGCATCAGCGCGTCCAGCGTGGGCACGTCGACACCGATCACGAACAGGCTGGGTTCGCTCCAGCCGGTCTGGCCCACGCCGATCGCCGGGTACACCACGACTTGCGGCAGCCTGCCCAGCGCATCGACCAGCGCCTGCTGGGCGGCAAGGTTGTCCGCCTGGGGGCGACGCCGCGCCTGTGGGTTCCACGCGGTGATGAAGCCCCACGGGCGTGTGCCGGCGATGGCGGCCAGTTCGGCCGGCAGCGGCAGGTCGATGCGGATCGCCGCCCAGCGCACCGTGTCGAGCACCACATGGTAGGTAGTGTTGCGGAAGTCTTCGAGCAGGAACTCATTCATGGCGTAGCTGCGTGGGTAAGGGCGAAAGCCGAGCTTGCAGCATGCGTGCGGCCGCGTCGAGGTCGATGGCGCCCGGGTCCGGCGAGTCGCGCAGGATCTCCTCCAGCAAGGCCTCCTGCTGGCGGCCGCGCTCCAGCGCATAGGCGTAGGGCAGGTGGGTGAAGGTGACCAAGCGGTAGCGCGCCATGAAGTGCCGCGGCGCCCGCTCGGCCAGCTTCGCGCCCAGCGCGCGCTTGGCGAGGTAGTGCGGATCGGCCACCGAGTCGCGCATCTCCACGTAGTTCTCCAGCGCCATCGCGGCGATCGCGTCGGCGTTCGGCTGGCGGATGCGCTGGAACTCGGCGAGCACGCCGGCGCTGTCGCCGGGCTCAGCGTTCAGCAGTTCGGTCAGCGTGACCGTGTCCTCGAAGCCGCAGTTCATGCCCTGGCCGTGGAACGGTACGATGGCATGCGCTGCATCGCCGATCAGCAGCGCGTGGCCGTCGAGGTGCCAGCGGTCGAGGTAGAGCGTGGACAGCATGCCCATCGGGTGCCCGGCATAGTCGGCGTCGAAGCGCGGGATCAGCGGCAGCAGGTCGGAGAAGTCCGCGGCGAAGAACGCGCGTGCCACCGTGGCGTCGGGCAGGGTGGCGAAGCTGGGATGCGAGCCGGTGGCGGGCAGGAACAGCGTCACCGTGAAGCTGCCCTCGGCGTTCGGCAAGGCGATGCACATGTAGCCGCCGCGCGGCCAGATGTGCAACGCATGCGGTTCGATCGCGAAGCGGCCTTGGTTGCCGGATTCGCACAGCAGACCCGGCGGCAACGTGTCGGCGCAGGGGATCTCAAGTTCCTTGTAGCCGTGGCCCAGCGATTCGATGCGCACGCCCAATGCAGCATGCTTTTCCATGGCCATGCGCAACGCCGAGCCGGCACCGTCGGCGCCGATCAGCAGGCCCGCGTCGTGCTCCCGCGTGGCGCCGGATTCGTCGGCCAGCTGGATGCGGCCTTGCCTGAAATCCGCGCTCGCCAGCGACTGGCCGAAATGGAAGCGCACGCCGGATGCCTCGGCCGCGTCCAGCAGCAGCATGTTCAGCGCGCTGCGCGACACCGACCAGATCACCTCGCTGTCGTCCACGCCGTAGCGTTGCAGCCCGCCGGTGCCGTCCGGCGCATGCACCATACGCCCGCGCATCATCACAGCGTGCTCAAGCACTGTCTCGGCGAGCCCTGCCGTACGCAAGGCCCGCAAGCCGCGTTCGGCCAGCGCGAGATTGATCGAGCGTCCGCCGAGGAAGCCCGCACGGCGGGGATCGGGCCGTTTCTCGAACACCTCGACTGCGAAGCCGTGCTGCGCCAGCTGCCGCGCCTGCAGGGCGCCGACCAGGCCGCCGCCGATCAGGGTGATGCGAGGACGTTGCGTCATGTCGCGTTCCGTTTGGATCCTGCTTTTAGGACCACGACACTGTTCCGCAAGCGCCGGGCGACCTCAATACGCGCCGCCTCAGAAGCTCATGAAATACCCGCCGTTCACTGGCAGGTTGACGCCGGTGAGGTAGCCGGCATCGTCGGCGGCGAGGAAGCGCACGGCGCGGGCGATGTCGGCGGGCTGGCCAAGCCGGCCCACCGGGATGCCGGCGACGATCTGGGCGCGGATCTCGGCGGGTACGGCGGCCACCATGGGCGTGTCGCAGTAGCCCGGCGAGACGGTATTGACCGTCACGCCCTTGCGCGCGGTCTCGCGCGCCAGCGCCATCGTGAACCCGTGCACGCCGGCCTTGGCGGCGGAGTAGTTGGTCTGGCCGAACTGACCGGTCTGGCCGTTCACTGAGCTGATGTTGACGATGCGGCCGAAACCGCGGCGGGTCATGCCTTCCACTACGGCCTGGCTGGTGTTGAACACGCCGTCGAGGTTCACTCGCATCAGCTCGTGCCATTGCGCGGGCGTCATCTTGCGCAGGCTGGCGTCGCGGGTGATGCCGGCGGCGTTGACCAGGATGTCCACGCCGCCGTGCTCGCGCTCGAGGCGGCCGACCAGAGTCGCACAGGCCTCGTGGTCGCTGACGTCCAGCGCGGCGTAGCCGATGGCATCGCCGAAAGTGGCGCAGGCTTCGCGGAAGCCGGCGAGGCGTGCGTCGCTGGCGGGCAGATCGGCGGCGATCACGCGGCAACCGGCCTGCGCCAGCTGGCGGCAGATTTCGGTGCCGAGGCCGCCGAGGCCGCCGGTGATCAGGGCCAGACGCGCGGCGGAGCCGTTCGCATTTGATGCGCTCATGCTGTTCCTCGTCTTTGCAGCCATCCCTGATCGCGGAGTCACACGGGCGGCCAGCCATGGCCGCACTTCTCCACAAAAAACGCGCTGCCTGGGAGGCGGCGCGGAGGCAAGGCGTTTGGCGCGGGTCAGCCGGTTTTCTTGCCGCGGTTGCCGCCCTGCGGGGTGATCTGCGCGGCGGCGTCGAGCAGGCCGCGCTGCATGGTCTTCCACGCATCCATGTTGCGCTCGGTCAGCTCGTTCACCATCGCCCACGGAGTCTGGCCCATCAGGCTGTTGAGCTGGGTGCGGAACTGCTGCTGCTGGTCGAGGAACACCTGCAGGCTGCGCTCCAGGTACGGGCCCATGAAACCCTGCAGCGAATCGCCGTAGAAGCGGATAATCTGGCTGAGCAGCTGGGGCGATAGCATCGGCTGCCCCTTCTCCTCGTGCTCGGAGATGATCTGAAGCAGCACCGAACGGGTCAGGTCCTCGCCGGTCTTGGCATCCCGGACCTCGAAGTCCTCGTTGTCCAGCACCAGCTGGCGCACCTCTTCCAACGTGATGTAGCTGGAGATCTCGGTGTCGTAGAGCCGACGGTTCGGGTACTTTTTGATTGTGCGTTTGTTTTGTGCCATGCGGCGAATCTAGCAGGAGATATTGCGCCGCACCAGTAGACCAATGGCATGCATCCCCCGAAATTGGTCTGCTCCACCAAGGCTGTGGCGCGGCGATGTGCGCCGCGGTGGTCTGCAGCAAACGCGGCGGATCAGTGCCCGACCGCGCTGCCTGCGCTGCCGAACGGTGGCTTGGCGAGCCACAGCATGGGGATCAGCAGCATGAACAGCACCGCACAGCTCCAGAACACGTCGTTCACCGCCAGCGTGAGCGCCTCGCGGTTCACCAGTTGATCGATCAGCCCCAGGCTCTGCATGTGCGGCATGCCTCGGCGGGACAGGTCCTGCAGGAATTGCATGGCCGCCGGATTGGCGCTGCTGACGCTTTCGGTGAGGTTGGCGTGGTGCAGCTCGCTGCGGTGCTGCCACAGCGTCACCGTGATCGCGGTGGACATGCTGGAGCCCATGGTGCGGCAGAAGTTGGACAGGCCCGAGGCGCTGGCGATCTCCGAGGCGGGCAGGCCAGAGAGGTAGATCTGGTTGAGCGGAATGAAGAAGCAGGGGATGGCCAGGCCCATCACGAAGCGCGGCAGCACCAGCGTGTCGAACGAGGCGTTGGAATCGAAGCTGGCGAACCAGTACGCGGTGAGCGCGAAGATGACGAAGGCGAACGTCACCACCGCGCGCAGATCGAGCCGGTGCATGTTCTTGCCCAGCACTGGCGAGAGCAGGAAGGCCAGTATGCCCACCGGTGCGGTGGCCAGGCCTGCCCAGGTCGCCGTGTAGCCGAGGTCGAGCTGCAGCCAGAGCGGGAACACCACGTTGATGCCGAAGAACGCGAACATGCCCAGCGTCAGCGCCACCACGCCCACGGTGAAGTTGCGCTGCCTGAACAGGGAAAGATCCACCACCGGATGCTTGGCGTGGATCTCCCACACCACCAGGAAGGTGAGGCAGACCAGGGCCACGATGCCCAAGGTGAGGATCAGCGGCGAGGCGAACCAGTCGTGGTCGTTGCCGTTGTCCAGCATGAACTGCAGGCAGCCCACGCCCACCACCAGCAACACCAGGCCCACCGCGTCGATCGGCGCCTTGAGGATCTTGGTCTCGCGCTTGTGCAGAATCGTCCAGGTGATGATCGCCGCGGCCACGCCCACCGGCAGGTTGATGTAGAAGATCCACGGCCAGGAGAAGTTGTCGGTGAGCCAGCCGCCCAGGATCGGGCCGAAGATTGGCGCCACCACCACGGTCATCGCCCACAACGCCAGTGCGATGCCTTGCTTCTCCTTCGGGTAGCTGTTGAGCAGCAGGGTCAGCGACAACGCCACCATCGGCCCGGAGCCGGCGCCCTGCATCAGGCGGCATACCACCAGCATCGGCATGCTGGTAGCGAGTCCGCACAGCATCGAGAACACCACGAACAGCAGCACCGACACCACGAAGGTGCGTACCTCGCCGAAGCGCCGCGCCAGCCAGCCGGTCAACGGCTGCATGATCGCGCTGGCCAGCGCATAGGAGCTGATCGTCCAGGTGCCCTCGTTGGGGCTCACGCCCAGGCTGCCGGAGATGTGCGGTACCGCCACGTTGACGATGGTCATGTCCAGCACTTCCATGAAGGTGCTGAACGCGACGGCGATGGTGAGCAGCGCCAGCGGGCCGCCATGCAGCGGCTTCAGCGGGGCGTCGTTCTCGGGCGTGGTGGCCATGCGGGGCTCGCGCAAGTGAAGGGGCTGGAGGGCCTCGGGTCTGCAGTTCCCGCCTGGGCGGGAATCGGGTTGGCTCGCGGTGGAGGCTCGCTCGCGCGGGCATCGCACCGAGACGAACCGGTCCGGTCACGCTCAGCGCGACTGGCCGGTTGCGCCGAGATTGGCGCGGATCACCTTGTCGGCTTCGGCGTCGGCCTGGCTGGCAATCCCGTCGTACACGCTGGTCACCGCAGCCGGCTGCGCGGGGCCGCTGGCCAGCGTCTGGCCGTGGTCGTCGCGGATATCCACGGTGACGTCGGCCGACAGGCCCACGCGCAATGGATGCCGGTCCAGCTCCTTGTCGTTCAGCGCGATCCGCACCGGCACGCGCTGAACCACCTTGATCCAGTTGCCGGTGGCGTTCTGCGCGGGCAGCAGCGAGAACACGCTGCCGGTGCCGGCGCCGAGGCCGATCACCTTGCCGTGGTAGGTGACCTTGTCGCCGTACAGGTCGGTGGTGAGCGTCGCCGGCTGGCCGATGCAGATATGGCGCAGCTGGTTCTCCTTGAAATTGGCATCCACCCACAGGTGGTGCAGCGGCACCACGCTCATCAACGGCTGCCCAGGCGCCACGCTGTTGCCGAGCTGCACGCTGCGCTGGGCCACGTAGCCGGATACCGGTGCTACGATGGTGTTGCGCTGTGCGGCGATCCAGGCGGCGCGGAAGTTGGCGCGAGCCTGCTGCACTGCCGGGTTGTCGGCGATGTCGGTGCCGGCAATGGCGGCGTGCGCGGCCTGCGCCTGCGCCTGCGCCGCATCCAGCGCGGCCTGCGCTGCGGCCACGGCGTCACGCAGGTGTTGCACGACTTCGGGCGACTCGGCCTGCGCTGCCACCAGCGGCAGGTGGCGCTTGAGGTCGGCCTCGGCCTTGGACAGCTCGATCCTGCGCGCGGCAACTGCGGCATCGGCGCTAATGGCCGTGTCGGTTTGCCCGCGTACCTGGCGCACTGCGAGTGCCAGCGCACTGCGTGCCTGGCGCAGACGCACGTCGGCGTCGGTAGGGTCGAGCTTCACCAGCGGCTGGCCGGCATCGACGTGCTGGGTGTCGTCGGCCAGCACCGCGATCACGGTGCCCGGCACCTGGGCGGAAATGCCTACCAGGTTGCCGCCCACGTAAGCGTTGTCGGTGCTCTCGCGCAGCGAGAACACGAAGGTCCACAGCAGGAACCAGGCCAGCGCTGCGAGCACGAAAACGGCGGTCACGATCAGCAGCGCTCGACGGCGTTTGGGCGGGTCCTTCGCGGCGAGGCCGCTGTCGTTGGGGGCCTCCGGCAGGGCGGACTCGGTGGCGCTCATGGGCTGGGGCTCCGGTTGGCGGTCTTGGAGGGTAGGGGCGTGGCGGCGGCGCTGGCGTCGGCCGGCATGCGGTAGCCGCCACCGAGCGCATCGATGAGGGCAAGGTCGGTACTTAGCGCCTGCGCATGCAGGGCGATGGCCTGGTCTTCTTGCTGCAGCAGTTGCGCCCGCGCGGCCAGGCTTTCGCGGGCGTCGCGCACGCCCTGCCGCAGGCGGGCCCGTGCGTTGGCGTAGAGGTGTTCGTCCGCGCCGACCTGTTGCTGCTGTTGCGTACGGGCCTTGGCGAGGCGCTCGGCAGACAGCGCCTGGCTGGCAACCTCGCGTGCGGCATGGAACACGGTGGCGTTGTACTGCGCCACCGCATCGTCGAGCTGGGCGCGGCTGAAGCCGTAGGCTGCCTTCAGGCGGCCACCCTCGAAGATGGGCAGGTGCAGCGCCGGGGCGAGGCCGAACACCCGGCTGCTCGGGCTGAACACGTTGCCGAGGCTGCCCGAGCCGCCGCCGTCACGGAACAGCGCCGGTGCCGCCTGGTTGGTGCTGGACAGGCCTGCCATCGCGCTGATGCTGATGTCGGGGAAGAACTGCGCGCGGGCCTCGTCGGTCTGCCTGAGCGCCGCTTCGACCTGCCAGCGGCTGGCGGCGATGTCGGGCCGCCGTGCGATCAGGTCCAGCCTTGCGCTGGCGGGAAGCCCGCTGCGAACCGACGGCAGCGGGCGCGGCGACAGCGGCGGCAGTTGCGCCGGGGACACGCCGAGCAGCGCGGCCAGCGCCACCTTGCGGATGCGCGCCGAGCTTTCCAGCGCGGTTTGCGCCTGTTCCACGCCAGCGATGCGAGAGCGGGCTTCCTGCACCGAGTCGGGTAGGTCTACTCCCTGCTTCACGCGCAGTTCGGCAATCTGCAGCAGGCGCTGCTGCACGTTCAGCGATTGCCTGGCCAACGCCAGTCGCGCTTCATCGGCCAACCAGCCGAAGTAGGTATCGGCCACCGCGTTCTGTATCGTCAGTGCGGCCGTCGCGCGCTGCGCCTCGGCAGCATGCGCCTGGTCAAGTGCGCTCTCGATCGCGGCGCGCTTCTTGCCCCACCAGTCGAAGTCGTACTGGAACTGCACGCCGAGATCGGCCTGGTTGTACCAGGTGAAGCCGAGCAGCTTTGGCGGCATCAGGCCATGCTCGCTGATGCGCTGGCGGGCGACTTGCGCGCTGCCGTTGATGCTCAGCCCTGCCTGCGCGGCGGCGAGCTTCACCGACTGGTCGGCGGTGTTCACGCGGCTTTGCGCCTGGGCGAGGTCGGGCGACTGGCGCAACGCGGTCGCCATCAGCTCGTCGAGCTGCAGGTCGCCGTAGCCGCGCCACCAGTCGGCGGCGGGCCAGCCGGCGGCAGTGTGCCCGATGCCGGCCAGCGGCCCGTCGTCGCGCAGCGTGGGATGCCGCAATTTCGGCGGTGCCAACGCACAGCCGGCGAGCGCCAGCGCCGCGGCGAAGGCCAGCGCCGTGCGCGGGCGCGATAGTGCGAAGGTCATCGTGCGCTCCTTCATGACGCTTGCTCCGCGTCGAGCTGGTCGAGGTTCTTGGCGAGCTTGCGCAGCAGGCGGCTAAACTGCTTTCGCTCGGCGGCGCTGAAGCCGGCGAACATTGCCTCCGTGTGCGGGAACATCGGCGGCAGCATCTTCTGGACGAAGCGGCGGCCGGCGGCGGTGATGCGGATCAGCACGCAGCGGCGGTCTTCGGCGCTGGCGCCGCGGGAGACCAAGCCGCGCTGCACCAGCGCATTGCCGATGCGTGTCATGTTGGTGCTGCCCTGCGAGGTGAACTCGCACAGCTCGCCCGGCGTGGAACTGCCGTCGGGGCGGCTATGCAGGATCATCAGCGTCAGGAATTCGCTGTGGTTGAGCTGGTGCGGCTTGAGCTTCTCCTCCAGCCCTTCGTCCATGCGCTTGCCAACCATCGACATCAGGCGGCACAGCGTGGCCTGCTCGGCGGGTAGGCTCGGTATGGCGTCGTGCATGCGCCCGATGCCTTCGTCCATCATTGCAATGCAGTTGCCAAGGCGCGACATTTCATCAGTTTATAATTCACTGGTGAAATAAATTGTGGCGTGGCTCCGCGGATGGTGCAAGTGCCCTGATGTGCTCAGACGGGTTCTGGAAGGCGGAACAGCCGGCGCGTGTTGGCCGCGGTGGCGGCGGCCACGCTTTGTTCGGCCTCGCCGCGCAATGCGGCCACGTGGCGCAGCACGTCGAGAACGTACGCGGGTTCGTTGCGTTGGCCGCGATGCCCAGCATCCGGCTGGTCTGGCGCGTCACTTTCCAGCAGCAGGAATTCGATCGGCATGCTCGCCACGATTCGGCGCAGGCGCTGCGCCCGTTCGTAAGTCACCGGGCCGCCGATGCCGACCAGGAAGCCTAGCTGCCACACTCGACGCGCCTGCTCCTCGCTGCCGGAAAAGCTGTGCACCACGCCACGCACGCCGGGGTGGCGGCGCAGCGTGAGGATGACTTCCTCCAGTGCCTGCCGCGCGTGCACAATCACCGGCAGGTCACATTCGCGCGCCAGCGCCAGCTGGCGTTCGAAGTAATCGCGTTGTGCGGCGGGATCGAGGCCGGCCGCAGCGAAATCCAGTCCGATCTCGCCGATGGCGACGGTATCGTTCCTTGCACACCAGGCTGACAACGCGGCAACGTCGCATGGCGCATGCTGCCGCAGGAAGACCGGATGCAGGCCGTAGGCGGGGAACAACGTGCGTGGATGCGCTGCGCAGAGATCACGGATGCGCGGCCAACTGGCGGCATCCACGGCAGGTATCACCAGTTGCAGGACGCCGGCGTCCTGCGCGCGCTGCAATACCTGTGCACGATCGGCGTCGAAATCGCGATCGTCGAGATGGACGTGGCTGTCTGCAAGCACGGGAGTGATGTACCTCTCGGTGTCCGGCTAGTCTAGCGGTGCCGATCTAGGCAGTATTCAGATTCGTGAAGTTTCAATGGCGCCGAGGCCGCACGGTGTTTCGCTTGCGGCCAAAACACAAACAGAGGAGGAGCGGTCATGAAGAAGTTGATGGTCAATGCACTCAATGTGGGGATTGTGGCGGCGCTGGCTGTCGGCTTGTCGGCCTGCAATCGCAGTGCCGATGCCGGTACGGCGGGTGGCCAGACAGGGAGTGGCGCGCCGTCGGCGGCCGTGCAGCAGCCGGCCGGCCCGCAGTACGCCAAGGTGGTCAGCGTCACGCCGGTACATTCGACCAGCGCCGCGCATCAGGTCTGCCACGACGAGGTGGTCAGCCAGGCGGCGCCGCCGAAAGACCAGCACAACATCGCAGGTACTGCGATCGGTGCGGTGGCCGGCGGTCTGCTCGGCCACATGATCGGTGGCGGCAGGGGCAACACCCTTGCCACGGTGGCTGGTGCTGTCGGCGGCGGCTACGCCGGCAATCGCATCGAGAACGCGCACCACAAGCCGCAGGTGACGCAGTCGGTGGAGCGTCAGTGCAATACGGTGGCTGGCACCGACAAGATAATCGGCTACGACGTGCAGTACGTCTACAACGGCGTCACCCGTACCACACGCATGGATCACGATCCGGGCGATCGCGTGCAGGTGCAGGAGGGCGTGACGGCCGTGTCGGATGCCCGTTGATCGCGGCACCATACCCATCCGCTAGGAGTACTCGATGAGCCTTTCCATGCGAAGCATCGTTTCCGTGGCTGTGCTGTCGGCAGTGTTGGTGTTGTCGGGTTGCGTCACCAGTCCCGACTACGGGCATGATGGTTACTACTCGCAAGGTTCTGGAAGCGGCTATCACCATTGCCATGACTGTGGCGTTGTACAGGACGTACAACTCGTTCGTGTCGAAAACGGAAACTCCAGCGGTGGCGCGCTGGGTGCGGTGATCGGCGCGGTAGCCGGTGGCTTGCTAGGCAATGCCATTGGCAAGGGCGATGGCCGCAAGGCTGCCACGGTGGTGGGTGCGGTGGCTGGCGGCGTTGTCGGGAACCAGGTCGGACGCCGTTCCGATGGCGGGCGCGACGCATGGCGCATCGTGGTTCGGCTGGATGGCGGTCGCTACGCCACCGTGACGCAGCGCGAGGACCCACAGGTGCGTAACGGAGATTACGTCCAGGTGCGTGAAGGTCACGTCTACATGAGGTGATGGAGTCAATTGTAAATAGGCGTCTGGACGTCCAAATGAAAGGCCCTCGAAAGAGGGCCTTTTCCTTGGGTGATGCTCGGTGCGTCAGTTCACGGCATAGAACGTATGGTCGCCGATAGTGATGCCTTGCTGGTTGCGCGACCATGCGGGCGAAATCGTCGCGGTGGCGAAGTGGTCGGCGCGCGGTACCAGCATGCGGCGCTCGTTCTTCGGCAACTGCCAGTCGTAGATGGTTTGTCCGGCGATCTCCCACGCCTTGTGGAAAGCATCGAGATTGTTGATCTCGAACGAGCCGGGCACGGTCGTGGTGGCGAATTGGTGTGGCGCGGTGACGACTTCGCACACCGTATCGCCCCATTGGCCGCGTTCGCGGCGACGCATCGCCACCTCGGCCACGGCCATCTGGCCGATGGTCGGCTGGCTGCGCGCTTCCAGGTAAACCGTCGTCGCCAGGCAGGCCTGACTCGCGACTGGTCGCGGCAATAGGGTGGTCAGCCACAACAACATGGAAAGTTTCATTGTCTGCCTCCAACGTGCTGTACGCGCAGACGATGTGCTGTCCTGGCGCCGTTGCGGTGGACGGGCGGGCAGGCCGTTCCACCTGGATTGAATCGCGCATCCGAAACTTGTGGCTGCGCGAAGTGCCACGGGATTGTGGCGTTCGAACGGCGATCAGCGGTGCCGGACGAGTCTTGTGTTGCTGGCGTTGCGCGGCACTTCGCCGTGTAGCCTGCAACCGGGTCTCCGCACTCTGGCGGGTATTCCATCCGGTGCTCTGCACCGGGTCGCGCCGATTCGGAGTCTTCCGGTTCGTCGCGTGCATCGGCAGCCGTGTGTGACGGGTGCCGCATCGATTGGGTGTGCGGAGCCTAACGGCGGTTTTTTCTCTCGGCAAGTGCCGGGTGGTCTCGGGTCAATGCAATTTGATGACGAATGTGAACGAGTGTTCACGTGCGTTCGACGGTGTGCGCATCAACTCGTCCATTGATGATGGAGGTGCAGTACAAGTCCGTCGTCGAGCCGTAGCACCTTGTGGTTCACGTGTGCGGATACGGTGTCGTCGTTCAATACCGCGAGCGCGTCGATATGCTTTTCGCCAGGCATCGCGTCGAGCAACACGCCCACGTCATTGCCGTCGCGCCGAAGCACGTCGCCGGGAACCACATCACGCGTCAGTTCCACTTTGCACAGGTGCCGCTTGTGTCCGCCGCGCCAATGCAGGCGTGCGACGATTTCCTGACCCGGATAGCAGCCTTTGTCGATGGCAACGGCTTGCAGGCGATGCAGCGACAGCGCAGGCGGCAGCAAGCTCTCCAGCGAGGGCGTGGGCAGCCACGGCCAGCCGAGCAGTAATTGGGCGTGTCGCCATGTCGTATCGCCTTCGCTTTCGGCGGAAATGCGCAGTGCATGCGTGCCGCCGCCGATCACCACGCTATCCGGAGTGACGTGCGCTTCATGCAGCGGGAGCGCGGCAGCGGTGGATAGGCTCCGCCACGGCGCGATGCTGATCGTGAGCCTAGAACGGAACACGTAGCGGCGAAGTGCTTCGCCCAATGCATGCGCATCGCCGCCGCGCAGCAGCAGCAGCAAGCGTTGATCGTCCAGCCGCACGAGATGGAACAGCACGCGCACGCGGCCTCGGGCGTTCAACCATGCGCTGAACTGCCATGCGCCGACGACGAGCGACTGGACGTCGCTGCTAAACTGGGCGTGCGCGAAGGCGAGTGCGTCGGGTCCTTCAATCAACAGGGTTTCGGCGAGGCTGGGCATCGGCATAGGGCAAGTTAGGTGTGGTCGGCAGCAGCGGATCGCAAGTCGTCGAGGTTGTGCGGCAATGCGTCAAGTATTAATCTCCCGCCGCTTGCCTTTGACCATGTCCGACACTCCACGCCCAACCGAATCCCGTCCCGCTTCCGCTCCAGCGGAACCCGTGACCGTGCCCGCGCGACCCGCGGGGGACAAGGCGGCGACGGAGCGGCCGGCGCCCGATCCCACCCGCTACGGCGACTGGGAAAAGAACGGGCGCTGCATCGATTTCTGATGCGTCGCGCGGCGGCATGCGTCGTCGCGCGGGGCCGATTCGGCTTGGCAGGCAGCTTCAGCGATTCCACTTCAGGATAGCCGCCATGGCAGACACGCGACGACCGCTCTCTCCGCATCTACAGATCTACAAGTGGCAAGTGCAGATGGTGACTTCCATCCTGCATCGCGCCACCGGCATCGCGTTGGCCGTGGGCACGCTGCTGGTGGTATGGGGGCTGCTCTCGCTGGCCGCAGGCGAAGCCGTCTTTGACCAGTTCAAGATCTGCATCGGCAGCGCGCCCGGCATGATGTTGCTGTTCGGCTGGAGCTGGGCATTGTTCTACCACTTGTGCAACGGTATCCGTCACCTTCTGCAGGACACCGGTGCCGGCTACGCCATTCCGCAGTTCGTGCGCTCGAGCTGGCTGTCGGTGGTCGTCAGCCTGGTACTGGTGGCCATCGTCTGGGCTTGCGTGCTGACCAGCGGAGGTGCCGCATGAGCACGAACGCGAAAGACCTGCGTCATCCGTTGAAGCGGGCGCGCGGCTTCGGCTCCGCGCAATCCGGCGTGGGTCACTGGTGGACCCAGCGCGTCTCCGCGGCGGCGCTGGTCCTGCTCAGCCTGTGGTTCGTGTTCACCGTGCTGTCGCTGCTGCATGCCGACTACTCCACGGCCAAGGCGGCGGTGGCCAAGCCGTGGAACGCGCTGCTGCTGATCCTGTTCGTGGTCACCATGTTCTGGCATGCCGTGCTCGGCCTGCAGGTGGTGATCGAAGACTACGTGCACACCCGCTGGAAGGAAGTGGTCCTGCTGGTGGCGATCAAGTTCCTCGCGGTGCTCGGCGCGCTCGCGGGCGTGCTGGCCGTGCTGCGCATCGCATTGGGAGTGTGAGACCGTGGAAAGCTACAAGATCCAGCAGCACAAGTTCGATGTGATCGTGGTCGGCGCCGGTGGCGCGGGCCTGCGCGCCACCTTCGGCCTGGCCGAGAAGGGCCTGAAGACCGCGTGCATCACCAAGGTGTTCCCGACCCGCTCGCACACCGTGGCGGCGCAGGGCGGCATCGCCGCCGCGCTCGGCAACATGGGCGAGGACGACTGGCGCTTCCACTTCTACGACACCATCAAGGGCTCCGACTGGCTGGGCGACCAGGACGCCATCGAGTACATGTGCCGCGAGGCCATCCCCTCGATCTACGAGCTGGAGCATTACGGCGTGCCGTTCTCGCGCACGGACGAGGGCCGCATCTACCAGCGCCCGTTCGGCGGCATGACCACCCATTACGGCAAGGGCACCGCGCAGCGCACCTGTGCCGCCGCCGACCGCACCGGCCACGCGATCCTGCACACCCTGTACCAGCAGGCGCTGGCGCATGACGCCACCTTCTTCATCGAATACTTCGCGATCGACCTTATCTTCGACGACGAGGGCGTCTGCCGCGGCGTGCTGGCGCTGGACATGAATGAGGGCACGCTGCACCTATTCCGCGGCCAGGCCGTGGTACTGGCCACCGGCGGCTACGGCCGCGCCTACTTCAGCGCCACCTCGGCGCACACCTGCACCGGCGACGGCGGTGGCATGGTGCTGCGCGCGGGCCTGGCGCTGCAGGACCTGGAGTTCGTGCAGTTCCACCCTACCGGCATCTACGGCGCAGGCTGCCTGATCACCGAGGGCGTGCGCGGCGAGGGTGGTTACCTCACCAATTCCGAGGGCGAGCGCTTTATGGAGCGCTACGCGCCGAGCGCGAAGGACCTGGCCTCGCGCGATGTGGTCAGCCGTGCCATCACGATCGAGGTGCGCGAAGGCCGCGGCGTGGGCGAGCACAAGGACCACGCCTTCCTCAACCTGATGCACCTCGGTCCCGAGGTGATCCACGAGCGCCTGCCGGGCATCGCCGAGTCGGCGCGCATCTTCGCCGGCGTGGACGTGACCAAGGAGCCGATCCCGATCCTGCCCACAGTGCACTACAACATGGGCGGCATCCCGACCAACTACCACGGCGAAGTGGTGCAGAAGAAGGGCAACGACGTCGACGCTGTGGTGCCCGGCCTGTTCGCCATCGGCGAGGCGGCCTGCGTGTCGGTGCACGGCGCCAACCGGCTGGGTTCCAACTCGCTGCTCGACCTGGTGGTGTTCGGCCGCGCGGTGTCGCACCGTTGCGCCGAGCTGATCAAGCCGGGTGCGGCGCACAAGGATCTGCCGGCTAGCGCGCTGGACAAGGCGCTGGCCCGCTTCGACGGCCTGCGCAACGCCGACGGCGAACTGCCGACCGCGAAGATCCGCCTCGACATGCAGCGCACCATGCAGTCCGACGCTGCGGTGTTCCGCACCGGCGAGACGTTGAAGGAAGGCTGCGCCAAGATCGACGCCGTGCACGCCTCCTTCAAGCATGTGCGCACCAGCGACCGCTCGCTGGTGTGGAACTCCGACCTGATCGAAACGCTGGAACTGGCCAACCTGCTCGATCAGGCGGTCGGCACCATGCATTCCGCCGCTGAGCGCACGGAAAGCCGCGGCGCCCACGCGCGCGAGGACTTCCCCGATCGCGACGACCACAACTGGCAGAAGCACACCATGGTCAAGGTGGACGAGAATGGCAAGGCCAGCTTCGACTTCCGCCCGGTGCACATGTACACCCTGACCGACGAGGTCGAGGTGGTGCCGCCGAAGAAGCGCGTTTACTGATTGAAAATTGAAAGGTGCGGCCATGAATGGCCGCTTTTTGACTTTCGCGTTCAAGGATGAACGCACCAACACAGTCGAGGCAATCGTGGCAGAGTTCACGCTACCCAAGAATTCCAAGATCCAGCCCGGCAAGCACTTTCCGGCGAAGGACGCGAAGAAACCGCGCACCTTCCGCATCTACCGCTGGAACCCGGACGACGGCCAGAATCCGCGCATCGACACCTACGAGGTGGACATGGCCGCGTGCGGCCCGATGGTCCTGGACGCGCTGCTGAAGATCAAGAACGAGATCGACCCCACGCTCACGTTGCGCCGTTCGTGTCGCGAGGGCATCTGCGGTTCGTGCGCGATGAACATCGACGGCACCAACACGCTGGCGTGCATCTGCGCCGTGGACAGCGTGGCCAAGGGCGACGTGAAGATCTATCCGCTGCCGCACATGCCGGTGGTGAAGGACTTGGTGCCCGACCTCACCCACTTCTACGCTCAGTTCGCCTCGATCAAGCCGTGGATGCGCACGCAGAGCGCCGCGCCGGACCGCGAGCGACTGCAGTCGCCGGAGGACCGCAAGAAGCTCGACGGCCTGTACGAGTGCATCCTGTGCGCCTGTTGCTCCACCTCGTGCCCGAGCTACTGGTGGAACGGCGACCGTTACCTCGGCCCGGCCATCCTGCTGCAGGCCTACCGGTGGATCGTGGACAGCCGCGACGAGGACACCGGCGCGCGCCTGGACGACCTGGAGGATCCGTTCAAGCTCTACCGCTGCCACACCATCATGAACTGCGCGCGCACCTGCCCGAAGGGCCTCAACCCGGCCAAGGCGATCGCGGAGATTAAGAAGCTGATGGTGGAGCGCCGCGTATAAATAGAACGTCGCCGCGAAGCGGCGACACCGTTTTCCTTCTCCCTGCCGGGGATAAGGTGCCCGCAGGGCGGATGAGGGGTAGGGCTCGCGGGAAAGTTGATCGAGGAAAGCTTCCAATGATGGATCGACGTAAGATTGACCCCTCACCTAAACCCTCTCCTCGGCGGGGAGTGGAGGCGAGTGCGGCACTTCGCGCGCATTGATCCCATGGACGCTGCCCGCATCAAACGTCTCCGCTGGCGCACCCGCCGCGGCACCCGCGAGCTGGACGCACTGTTCGGCGGCTGGCTCGACGATGCCTTCCCGTCGGCCGGTGAATCGCAGCAGCGTGCCTTCGACGAGCTGCTCGACGTACAAGATCCCGATTTGTGGGACTGGGTGATGGGGCACGCCAAAGCCCCGCGTGCGGACTGGCAGGCGATCATCGATGACATCCGCACCCGCCATCGGCTTTGAGTACCGCCCCTCGGGCTGGTTGCCGCGCGTTCTGTGGCTGCTGGCGGTATTGGCGGTGCTGGCGCTCGCCCTGGCCGGCATGTCGATCGGGTTGAAGTGGCTACTCGCCGTGCTGGTCGCGGGACTGGTGTGGCGTGCCCTGCGTTGGCATCGGCGTACCCCGGTGGCCGCCGCGGGCTGGAGCGCAGAAGGTCGCCTGAGCCTGCGCTTCGCCGACGGCAGCGACGCCCCCTCCATGCTCGCCTCGTTCCGGGTGCTGGGCGCCGCCATCCTGTTGCGCCTGCATACGGCGGCGGGCCAGCAGGTATTGCTGCTGGCGCCCGACAACAGCGATGCGGACATCCGTCGCCGCCTGCGCATGCGGCTGGCCATGGCGCCGCCGGACCAGGCCGCGTCGCGTATCTGAACCCCGGCCGCGCCGGCACTTTGTCTCGCCAGCGCTGTCCCAGCGAATGCCGGATAATGCTCGCCCAGCCGGGCGAGCCGCCCAACGACACCAAAGCGACCCGTCCATGTTCCGACCGCTCGAGCTATTCATCGGCCTGCGCTACACCCGCGCCAAGCGGCGCAACCAGTTCATCTCCTTCATCTCGGCGGTCTCTATCGTCTGCATCTCGGTCAGCGTGATCGCGCTGATCACGGTGATGTCGGTGATGAACGGCTTCGACTACCAGATGAAGACGCGCATCCTGGGTGCGATATCGCATGCCACCATCTCCGGCATCGGGCAGAGCATCGAGGACTGGCCGCGCGCGCTGAAGATTGCCGAGGCGAATCCGCACGTGAAGGGCGCGGCGCCCTACGTGGAGATCCAGGCGTTGCTGCAGGGCCGCGGCCCTGCGGCTGCGCTGGTGCGCGGCATCGTCCCTAGTCTCGAACCCAAGGTGGTCGACATCGGCAAGCACATGGTGCACGGCAAGCTGGACGCGTTGACTCCCGGCAGCTGGAACATCGTGCTGGGCCAGGACCTGGCCACCCAGCTTGGCGTGGGCGTGGGCGACCAGGTGACCATGGTGGTGCCCGAATTCCGTGCCACTCCGTTTGGCGGGCTGCCGCGCATGCGCGGCTTCCATGTGGTGGGCACGTTCTCGATGGGCATGGAGCAGTTCGACTCCGGCCTGGCCCTGATCAACATCCAGGATGCCGAGAAGCTCGACAGCCTGTCCGGCCCCAGCGGCATCCGACTGAAGCTGGACGACCTGCTCAACGCCCGGCCGGTGGCGCACCAGCTGGCCGACAGGCTGGGCCAGATCTACCAGGTGCAGACCTGGGAGCAGACCAACTCCAACCTGTTCTCCGCGCTCTCGATGGAGAAGAAGGTGATGGGCATCATCCTGTCGCTGATCATCCTGGTCGCGGTGATCAACCTGGTCTCGATGCTGATGATGCTGGTCACCGACAAGCAGGCCGACATCGCCATCCTGCGCACGCTGGGTGCCACGCCGCGCAGCGTGATGGGCATGTTCATGGTACAGGGTCTGCTGGTGGGCCTGATCGGCATCGGCTTCGGCGTGAGCCTGGGGACGCTGTTGTCGTGGCGGCTGCCGGGCATCGTCAAATGGATCGAGCACGTGTTCCACGTGCAGTTCCTCTCGCCCGACGTGTACTACATCAGCGAGGTGCCCAGCCGGCTGGAGTTCCACGACGTGTGTTGGGTGGCGGTGGTCACCTTCGCGTTCTCGCTGCTCGCCACCCTGTATCCCGCGTGGCGCGCCTCGCGCACGCAGCCGGCGCAGGCGCTGCGCTATGAGTGAGACGAATCCGATGCCCTCGAACACGCCCGTGCTGCGTGCCACCCGCGTGGCCAAGACCTATGCCGAAGGCGGCCTGCGCACCGAGGTGCTGGTCGACGTCAGCTTCGAGCTGAAGCGCGGCGAGACCATGGCCATCGTCGGCGCCTCCGGCACCGGCAAGAGCACGCTGCTGCACATTCTCGGCGGACTGGACACGCTCAGCGCCGGCGAGGTGGAAGTGGACGGGCGCCAGCTGTCGAAGCTGTCCGACGCCGAGCGCGGTCGGGTACGCAACCGCTCGCTGGGTTTCGTCTACCAGTTCCACCACCTGCTGCCGGAGTTCACCGCGCTGGAGAACGTGTGCATGCCGCTGCTGATCCGCGGCACCGCGATCGCCGAGGCGCAGAAACAGGCCACGGTCCTGCTGGAGCGGGTGGGCCTGGGCGCGCGCCTGGATCACAAGCCTGCCGAGCTTTCCGGGGGCGAGCGCCAGCGGTGTGCGGTGGCTCGCGCGCTGGTGACCAAGCCGGCCTGCGTGCTGGGCGACGAACCCACCGGGAACCTCGACGAGGGCAATGCGGCGCAGGTCTACGAGCTGATGCTCGAACTCAACCGCGAGGTGGGGACTAGTTTCATCCTGGTCACGCACGACATGCGGCTGGCGGCGCGGATGGACCGCACGTTGGTGTTGCATGAAGGGGTGCTGCGCGAGCAGGTGCGCGCCTGAGGTTTCTCCTGCTCACTTCGGGTGAGAGAGTCGGGTCGAGGGGCGGGTGACCGCGCCAACCCTTCGCCTTCGCAGTTGAACATGCCCGCGAAGGGATTGCCGGGCACCACGCCAGGGACAGCGCGCAGCCGGGTGCCGGCCGGCGCCCGAACCAGTTGGCGTGGCGGACCCGCGCCATCGCCAAGGGCGGTGGCGAACAGCGTGGCCGGGACCACGGGCAGGCCGTGCTGGAGGCCTGTAAGCGGCTCTGGACAGAATGGTTGGGCCATTCCGCAGCGGGAGCCCGGGGCTTCATGCCCGATGCCCAGGGTTTTCGATGGGGTTAGGCCTACACGATTTTCGTCCGACTCCGTGCCGCGGGTGGACTAGTCTCGAACGATCCATCCGTCATCGGGCGGGGCATGCGACTGGCGTTCGACAAGCCGTTCACCGCGACGCTGGCGGCGCCCGCCCTGCTGCTTGGCGTGTTGCTCGTGCAATGGCTTCCCGCATTGCCGCCACGTGGGTTGTCGTTGCTGTTGCTGCCGCCCGTCGCCCTCGCATTCTGGCGCTGGCCATGCTGCCGGTTACCGTTGTGTGGCTGTACCGGCGTGTTGTGGGCGATGGATAGGCGGCTGCCGCGCGAGCTGGAGGGGCGCGATGTGCTGGTGACCGGGCGCATCGCGCTGGATGTCGATGGAGCCTCGCTGGACGGCAAGCCCTTGCCGCTGCGCGGGCGCATGGTGTCTCGTGGTACGAGGATGCGCCGCCGCTCACGCCCTGCGAG
This sequence comes from Rhodanobacter sp., assembly GCA_027450005.1. Classification (GTDB taxonomy): domain Bacteria; phylum Pseudomonadota; class Gammaproteobacteria; order Xanthomonadales; family Rhodanobacteraceae; genus Rhodanobacter_A. Next base: position 55,219 of record DAIDKO010000030.1, read on the forward strand.
TGCTGGCGCCTGCGCGATCCGCGCTACTGGCGCGAGCAGCCCTGAGGGGCAATGGTCGTCCCCGGCCGTCGAGCTGCGGGCTGTTGCCGGGCCGCCGAAAGCCGCTCCCGGCGATTTTCCGGACTGCCACGCCCACCACGGAACCGCGCGAGCTGGCTGCTATGATTCGGCCTCTCGTTTTGAACGTCCGGTGGAACGAACGTGCTCGATATCCTGATGGCTGGCGGTTGGGCGATGCTGCCCATCCTGGTGTGCTCGCTGGTGGCGGTGGCGATCGTGCTCGAGCGTTGCTGGACGTTGCGGCGCAATGCCGTGCTGCCGCCGGGGCTGGGCGATGAGGTGCGCCAGTGGGCGCGCTCCGGCCAGCTCGATCCGCGCCACCTCGAGGCGCTGTCCAACGACTCCCCGCTCGGTGAATTGCTGGCCTCGGCGTTGGCCGTGCGCGGTCAGTCGCGCGACATCATCAAGGAGCGCATCGAGGACACCGGTCGCCACGTGGTTCACCGGATGGAGCGCTACCTCAACACGCTGGGCACCATCGCGCTGATCGGCCCGCTGCTGGGGCTTTTCGGCACGGTGATCGGCCTGATCCGCATGTTCATGCAGGTGATGGCTGGCGGCATCGGCGACCCGGCGAAGATGGCCGGTGGCATTGGCGAGGCGCTGATCTGCACGGCGTCCGGCCTCACCGTGGCGATCCCTGCCTACGTGTTGCACCGTTGGCTGCGTTCGCGCATCGCCGGCTACTGCGTGCAGATGGAGAAGCAGGCCACCGCATTGTTGGACGAGTTGACCCTCACCGCACCTGCCGCGGCGGCGCGCGTGCGGCGCACTGCCCCGGCTGCCACGACCGCTACAAACGGCCCGGGCTGACTGCATGCGTATCGGCAACGACCGTCGTGGGGACGACTTCGAGATCAACGTGGTGCCGCTGATCGACGTGCTGCTCACCCTGCTGATGTTCTTCGTGCTCACGAGCACCTTCGTGCAGCACTCGCGCATGCAGGTCACCCTGCCCAACGCCAGCGCGCAGGACCGCGACATGAGTGCGCCGGCGCTCACCATCACGGTGAATCGCGAAGGCCGCTACTGGGTGGGCAGCGACGCGGTGCCGGGTGAGGGCATAGCCGTGCTGAAGCAGGCGATCGAGCGCAACGCCAACGGCGACCACGACCGTCCGGTGACGATCCGCGCCGACGCACTGTCCTCGCACCAGAGCGTGGTGACCGCGATGGACGCGCTGGGCCAGCTCGGCTACACGCGCCTGTCCATCGCCACCACGCCGACGCAGCCGGACGCGACGCGGTGAGTAGCACCAGGACCACGATCTGGGATGCGGAATCCTGGCGCATCTACAAGCGACTGCTGGGATACACCCGGCGTTACTGGGCAGTCGGCTTGATCGCGATTCTGGGCATGCTGGCGGATGGCGGCGGCCAGGCGGTATTCGCGAACCTGTTCAAGATCATCACCAATGAACTGTTCACGAAGAAGGATCCGTACCTGATTTTCTGGATGCCGATCTGGATCATCGCACTGTTCCTGGTGCGTTCGATCGGCACCTTTGCCAGCAGCTACGGCATTTCCTACATGGGGCGCCATGTAGTGCAGGAGATCCAGCAGGATGTCTTCGATGCCTACCTGCGGCTTCCGGTGGAGTTTTTCGGTGTCGAGCCGTCGGGGCAGCAGATTTCCCGTATCACCTACACCAGCGAACAGGTGGCCGCTGCGGCGACCGATGCGATAAGGACGGTGGTAACCGACGTGTTCACCGTCATCGCCATGCTTGCCGTGATGCTGCACAACAGCGTTTACCTCACGTCGGTGCTGTTGGTGATGGTGCCGATGATCGCGCTGATCGCTGCCGTGGTCAGTCGGCGCTACCGGCAGATCAGTCGGCGGATCCAGGGATCCATGGGATCGGTCACCGGTACGGTCGAGGAATCGGTCGGCGCGCATCGCGAGGTGCGCGTCTACAACGGACAGACCCATGAGAGCAGCCATTTCGGTGATGTCTCCCGGCGCACCCGCCGCCTCAATCTGAAGATCGCGGCGACCAACGCGGCATCCAGTTCCACCATCCAGTTCGTGGCCGCCAGCGCGTTGGCCGCGCTGGTGTTCATGGGAACGCGGCCGCAGGTGCTGAGCGAAATGTCGGCAGGCGTGTTCGTAGCCGTGCTCACCGCGATGGGCATGATGCTGCCGGCGCTGCGCCGGCTGGCCAACGTGCAGGCAAATATTCAACGCGGCCTGTCCGCAGCCGAGGATCTGTTCGAAATCATCGACCTTCCTCCTGAGCCGGATCGCGGCACGCTGGTGCTGGATCGCACCCGCGGCGATTTGTTGATACAGGGCGTCCGGCTGCTCTATCCACGCAGCGAGGCAGAGGCGCTGCGCGGCGTCGATCTGCATTGCGCGCCGGGTACGGTGACCGCGCTGGTCGGTCGTTCCGGCAGTGGCAAAAGCAGCCTGGTCAGCCTGTTGCCGCGCTTTTACACGCCAAGCAGTGGCCGCATCGTGCTCGACGGTGAGGACTACCAGAACTACACCTTGGCTTCGCTTCGCCGGCAGATCGCCTGGGTGGGGCAGAGCGTGGTGCTGTTCGACGACACGGTCGCCAACAACATTGCCTATGGCGAACTGGCCTGCGCCAGCGAGGCCGATATCGAGGCCGCGGCTGAGGCGGCCAACGCGATGGAGTTCATCGCGCGCCTGCCCCATGGTATCCATACCCATATCGGCGAAGGCGGCAACACCTTGTCCGGCGGCCAGCGCCAGCGCATCGCCATTGCCCGCGCCATCCTCAAGAACGCACCTATCCTGGTGCTCGACGAGGCCACCAGCGCACTGGACACCGAGTCCGAGCGCCTGATCCAGCAGGCGCTGCAGAAGCTGATGCGCAACCGCACCACGCTGGTGATCGCGCACCGCCTCTCCACCATCGAGGGCGCCGACCAGATCGCGGTGATGGAGCAGGGACGCATCGTGGAGCGCGGCAACCATGCCGAACTGCTGTCGCTGGGCGGCCATTACGCTGCGCTGCATCGCATGCAGTTCCACGACGCCCAGCTCGGCGGCGATTGACATTGTCATGGCAGTTGCCGATGCACTCGCGGCAGCTTGGTACGGCCACCGCCGCAGCCCCTGGTGGACGTGGCCATTGGCCGGACTGTACGGCGCATTGATCGCGCTGCGTCGCGGGCTGTATCGCCTCGGCCTGTTGCACAGCGAGCACCTGCCGGTGCCGGTCGTGGTGATCGGCAACCTCACCGCGGGTGGCACCGGCAAGACGCCGCTCGCCATCGCCCTGGCGGAAGCGTTGCGCGCGCGGGGCTTTCGTCCCGGCGTGGTGAGTCGCGGCCACGGCGGCAGGCAGCGCGAACCCGTGTTGCTGGGCAATGCACCCATGCCCTCCGAAGTCGGTGACGAACCTTGCCTGATTCGCGCCAGCGGCGTACCGGTGGCGGTGGGACGTGACCGTCCCGCGGCGGCGCGATTGCTGGTGGCAGACGGATGCGACGTGGTGATCGCCGACGACGGCCTGCAGCACTATCGCCTCGCCCGCGACGCGGAAATCTGCGTGATCGACGGCGTGCGCCGCTTTGGCAACGGCCATCTGCTGCCCGCTGGTCCGTTGCGCGAACCGCTGCGCCGGCTGGTCCAGGTGGATTTGCGCGTGTGCAACGGCGGTACGCCGCAGCCCGCCGAATATCCCATGCGGCTCGTCGGTGGCGAGGCCGTCACGTTGGAGAGTGCGCATCGGCAACCGCTGTCGGCCTTCGCCAGCCGGCGCGTGCATGCGGTGGCCGCCATCGGCAACCCTGCGCGCTTCTTCGCCAGCCTGCGCGAGGCGGGCGTCGAGGTGGTCGAGCACGCGTTTCCCGATCACCATGCATTCGCTGCCCCCGAACTCGCCTTCGGCGACGGGCTGCCGGTGCTGATGACCGACAAGGACGCGGTGAAATGCCACGGTTTCGCGCAGCCGCACTGGTGGCGCGTGCCGGTGCGGGCCGAATTGCCGGCGGCATTCTTCGACGCCGTGCTGGCGCGCCTAGGCCGCGGCTGACCGCCCGGCCAGGTAGATCCGGCGCACCAGGTTGCCGCCCATCCAGTAGCAGAGTTCTGCGGGCTGCCTCGCATGCCACGCCACCAGGTCGGCGCGTTGACCCACCGCCAGGCTGCCGCGGTCGGCGAGGCCGAGTGCACGCGCTGCATTCGCGGTGATGCCGCGTAGCGCCTCCTCCGGCGTGAGGCGGAACAGCGTGCAGGCCATGTTGGCAGCCAGACGCAGCGAGAGCAGGGGCGAGGTGCCGGGGTTGCAGTCGGTCGCGATGGCGACCGGCACGCCATGTTCGCGCAGCGCAGCCAGCGGCGGCAGCTGCGTTTCGCGCAGTGCGTAGAACGCGCCGGGCAGTAGCACCGCCACGGTGCCGGCCTTCGCCATCGCGGCGACGCCGGCGTCGCCTAGGTGTTCCAGGTGGTCGGCGGACAGGCCGTCGAAGCTCGCCACCAGCGCGGCGCCGCCCTGGTCGGAGAGCTGTTCCGCATGCAGCTTCACCGGCAGGCCAAGCCGTCGCGCGCGTTCGAAGAGCCGGTGCGTCTCGGCTGGCGTGAAAGCGATCGTTTCGCAGAACGCGTCCACCGCATCGACCAGGCCTTCGGCCGCCAGTGCGGGCAGTATGCCGTCGCACACCAGCGCCACGTAGTCGTCGCGGCGCTCCCGATACTCGGGCGGCAGCGCGTGCAGGCCGAGGAAGCTGGTGCGTACCGTGATGCCGAGCTCGGCGCCGATGCGCCGCGCCACGCGCAGCATGCGGCGCTCGGCGTCCAGCTCCAGCCCGTAGCCGGATTTGATCTCCAGCGTGGTCACGCCGTCGTTGAGCAGGGCGCGGGCGCGTGGCAGCGACTGCGCGAACAGCGCCTCCTCGTCCGCCGCGCGGGTGGCGCGCACGCTGTAGACGATGCCGCCGCCGGCGCGGACGATCTCCGCGTAGCTGGCGCCGTTGAGGCGCAGATCGAACTCATGGGCGCGGTTGCCGCCGAACACAAGGTGGGTGTGGCAGTCGATCAGGCCCGGCGTGAGCAGCGCGCCGTCCAGGTCTTCCTCGTGCGCGGCGCTCGCGTCCGGCGGCAGCTCGCGCATCGGGCCGATCCATGCGATGCGGCCACCGGCACAGGCCAAGGCTCCGTCCTCGACCAGACCGAACGGCGCGTCGCTGGCGAAGCTCGCCAGGTTGGCATGGACGAACAGCTGGTCCCAACTGCTCATGCGCCGGCGTGTTCGTCGTCGTGGTTGCCGGTGGTGGTCCCGTGTTGCCGCTCGAAATCGCGCACCATGCGCTCGGCAAAGTCCTTGTACACCGGTGTGGGGCTGAACAGCGATGCCGCCGCGCGGGCAAGCAGGCAGGCCGCCATGATCGGTATCACCATGGACTGGTTGTCGGTCAGTTCCATCGCGATCACCGCGGAGGTGAGCGGCGCGCCGGTGACGCCGGACAGGTAGGCGCTCATGCCCAGCAGCACCACCGCGGCGGCCGGGGCATGCGGCAGGAAGTAGGCGATGTTGTGGCCGAGCCCGGCGCCCACGGCCAACGCCGGCGAGAAGATGCCGCCCGGTATGCCGGCCCAGTACGACACCACATTCGCCATCAGCTTGGCGATGCCGAAACCCTCGCCGGGCGCCTGCGCGGCCTCCTGCACGAAGGCACGCGCCTGGTCGTAGCCGGTGCCGTAGACGTTGCCGTGCGACGCCATGCCGATCAGCGCCAGCGCGAGGCCGCAGCCGGCGGCGAACAGCACCGGCCAGCGCGTGCGCAAACGCCCGATCATCGCCAGCGGGCCGTGGCGACTGAGCAGGACCAGTCGTGCGAACAGGCCGCCCAGTAGTCCGCAGATCACCCCGCACAGCAGCACTGCCAGCCACGCATGCCCCAGCGGCAGGCTGGCCTGCACCTGGCCGAAATACGAGTAGTTGCCCATCAGGCCCAGCGACACCACGCCGCCCACGAAAACCGCCGTGAGCAGCAGGCCGCTGAAGCGGTGCTCGAAGGTGCCTGCCAGTTCCTCGATGGCGAAGATCACGCCGGCCAGCGGCGTGTTGAATGCGGCGGCGATGCCGGCCGCGCCGCCAGCCAGGATGAAGCGTGAAGCAGCCTTGGGGTCGTCGAAACCGAAGCGCCGGCCCAGCGAATAGAACAGGCCCGCGCCCACGTGCACGGTCGGGCCCTCACGACCGATCGAGGCGCCGACCGCTAGGGCGATCAGCGTCAGCAACATCTTGCAGGCCGCGATAGGCAGCGCCAGCATGCGTGCGCGGAAGCCCTGGTCCTCGATGTGCAGGGTGGCGATCACCTGCGGAATGCCGCTGCCACGCGTGGCGCGCAGCCGCCCCTCGGTCGCCCAGGCCAGCAATGCAAAAACCACCGGCGTGATGATCAGCGGGATCCACGCGCCATGAGCCACTATGCGGAGAAACAGTGCGTAGGCCCAGTTGCTGGCCTTGGCGAACAGGATCGCCGCCAGCGCCACCAGGATCGCACCGCTCCACAGCGCTATGCGCCGCTTCCATTGCAGCGGGGCGAAGAACTCGTGGCCCAGCAGGGCCTGCAAACGAGGGTTGGATGACTTCGATGTGGGCTCGGACATCCGCCGATTATCGCAGAGCTCTCTACAATCCCGCATATTTCCGTGGAGCCGCGCATGAGTCAGCGTATTCGCATGTTTTTGCAGGTGTCGCCGTGAGTGCCGGTGTGCAGGGCTGGAGCGGTCGCATCGATTTGCCGGAAGGCCCCGCCACCCGGCGCTGGCACCAATGGGTGCGCGAACCGCTGGCTGGCAGCGCGCCCGGCGTGGCCGTGCTGGGTTTCGCCAGCGACGAAGGCATACGCCGCAACGGCGGTCGCGCGGGCGCGGTCGAGGGACCCGCCGCGTTGCGCAGGATGCTTTCCAACCTACCATTGCTGGACGATACGCCGCTGTACGACGCGGGTGACGTCGAAGTGGCGGACGGTGACCTGGAGGGCGCGCAATCGATCTATGCGCACAAGCTTGCTGCGCTGCTCGACGCCGGCCACCTGCCGGTCGGCCTCGGCGGCGGGCACGAGATCGCGTTCGCGACCTATCAGGGGCTGGCCGCGCACCTGGGCGAGCGCCGCCCGCGCGTGGCCATCGTCAACTTCGATGCGCATTTCGACCTGCGCCGGCAGGATCGCGCCAGTTCCGGCACGCCGTTCCTGCAGGCCATCGAGCACGCCGCCGCGCGCGGCCTGCCGCTGGACTACTGCGTGCTGGGCATCAGCGCTTCGGCCAATACCCGCGTGCTGTTCGACACCGCCGACCAGCTCGGCGTGTTCTACCTGCGCGACGATCAGCTCGGCTTGCTCGACCTGACTGCGCGCATCGCCCAATTGCAGGCGAAGCTGGCGGAAGTCGATGCGATCTACCTCACGATCTGCCTCGACGTGCTGCCGCACGCGGTGGCGCCCGGGGTCAGCGCACCCAGCGCGCGCGGCGTGCCGCAGGAGGTGATCGAGCCGCTGCTCGACGCGATCGCCGCCACCGGCAAGCTCAGGGTGATGGACGTGGCCGAGCTGTCGCCGCCGTTCGACCGCGACGGCATCACCGCGCGCGTCGCCGCGCGCTTGATCCACCGCGTCACGCACGCGGCAATGCGCGCCACGGGAAACTGAGTTTGGCCTCGCGCCTGCCGAGCAGATGAGGGCCGGCTGAACTGCGCGTGGAAAATGCCGCGATGCCCGTCATCGCGGCGCCGGGCACGGCGTTCTTCGCAGCACATCCCCCACGAGGAGCGTGACATGCGTCGTTTCCTGTCCACCTGCCTGATTGCTGCCGCCCTGGTCGGCGGCAGCGCCGCGCTTTCCGGTTGCGTGGTGGTGGCGCCGCGCCACGCCCGCGTGTGGGTGCCGGGCTACTGGGCCGGCGGCCACGTCTGGGTCGAAGGCCACTGGCGCTATCGCTGAGGCTTGCGCCCGTTGCGCGCGGCGCGGCCGTGACGCTGCGCCTCGGCCGTCTGCCTGCTTTCGCGCAGGAAGTCGATGAACACGCGCAGTTTCGGCGGCACCTGGAAGCGGCTGGGGTAATAGAGGTGGAAACCGTCGAAGGGCGGTAACCAGTCGTCCAGCACGCTTTGCAGCCGGCCGTCGGCCAGTGCCTTGCGCGCGAACGGTTCCAGCACGCAGGCGATTCCGGTGCCCTCGATCGCGGCGCGCACCGCTAGCGGAACGTGATTGACGGTGAGCCGGCCATCCACCGGCAGCTCGAACCACCGGCCTTTGTGCGGGCCGCTCTTGTGCGCGAACTCCCAGCGATACAGCGCGCGGCTGCTGGCCTGGCGGAAGTTGATGCAGTCGTGTGCCTCTAGTTCGCGCGGCTGCGCCGGCCGGCCATAGCGTGCGAAGTAGGCGGGCGAGCCCACCACCACCGAGCGCAGCGGACTGCTGACCGGTACCGCCACCATGTCGAACTGCAGGCGTTCGCCGAGGCGGATGCCGGCATCGAATCCCTCGGCGATCAGGTCGCTGAGGCCGTTGTCCACGTGGATGTCCAGCCGCACGTCCGGCCAGCGCGCCATGAATTCGCCCAGCAACGGATCGAGCAGGGCGATCGCCACCATGTCAGGCTCGGTGAGGCGCAGCAGGCCGGCAGGGCGATCGCCGTGCTGGCGTAGCGCGTCCATCGCCGCATCCAGTTCCTTCAGCGCCGGACTGATCCGCTGCAGCAGTTCCTAGCTTGCCTCGGTGAGTCCCACGCGGCGCGTGGTGCGGTGGAGCAGGCGCGTACCGAGCTCGGATTCGAGTTGCCGCAGGGTCTGGCTCAGCGCCGAGGCGGTGACGTCCAGCGCCGCCGCGGCGCCGGTGAAGCTGCCGTGCTCGGCGATGGCGCGGAAGGCGCGCAGGGCGTAGTCGTCGCGCATAAGGGATCTGGCTACTGATTAGTAGGGCTTCATAAAGCATAAATCGGATGGCGGTTTTTCGGTGCAATGGGAAGACGCAGACTGGCGTCGTCCCACTCACCCACCGGAGATCCGCCATGTCCTTTGACTACCACACCCTCGGCCGTTCCGGCCTGCGCGTCAGCCGCCTCGCGCTGGGCACGATGACCTTCGGCGAAAGCTGGGGCTGGGGTTCGGACGAGGTCACCGCGCGTGCGATGTTCGACCGCTACCTCGCAGCCGGCGGCAACTTCGTCGACACCGCCGACCTGTACACCGAGGGCCAGAGCGAAACCCTGCTCGGCCGCTTCATCACCGCCAGCGGCAGCCGTGACCGCGTCGTGCTGACCACCAAGTTCAGCTACAACGCCTAGCCGGGCAACCCCAACGCCGGCGGCAACGGCCGCAAGAACATCCTGCGCGCGGTGGAGGGTTCGCTACGCCGCCTGGGCACCGACTACATCGACCTCTACCTGCTGCACACCGGGGACCGCGTCACACCGGCGGAAGAGGTGGTGCGCACGCTGGACGACCTGGTGCGCGCTGGCAAGATCCGTTACGCGGGCCTATCCGATGTGCCGGCCTGGTACGCCGCGCAGATCCAGACCCTGGCGCTGGCGCATCACCTGCAGCCGCTGGTGAACCTGCAACTGCAGTATTCGCTGTTGGAGCGCAACATCGAGCGTGAATATGCCTCGCTCGCGTAGGAGCTCGGCTACGGCATCACCGCATGGAGCCCGCTGGGCATGGGCCTGCTTTCGGGCAAGTACAAGCCCAGCGAATCGTGCCACGACGGCGCCGGCGACGGCCGCATCCAGGCGCTGAAGAGCAGCGGGCTGGCATCGCTGCGGGACAAGTTCACGCCGCGCAACTGGGCGATCGTCAGCGCGGTGGAGCTGGTGGCACGCGAGCACGACCTGTCGATGGCGCAGGTGGCCATCCAGTGGACGGTGCGCCGTCCCGCGGTGGGCTCGGTGATCCTCGGTGCGCGCACGATGGCGCAGTTCGAGGACAACCTCGTCGCGCTGGAGCGCTCCTTGCCCGACGAAGCGCTGCGACGGCTGGACGCGGTCTCGGCGCTGCCGCAGCAGTTCCCATACAGCTTCTTCGAGCAGGCACAGCAGGAGCGCCTCCACGGCGGCGCGGCGGTCGGCGACAAGCCGGACGGCTACCATGCGCCGGTGCGCGTGGCGGCGTCCGACGTCGGCGCCACGCATAGCCTGGTGGCGGCGGACCCGCGTTGAGCATGCGCGAGGAAACTCCCATGACGATCAGGACATCAACCGTTCCAGTGGACGGCGCCCGCCTGCACCTCGAATCGGCGGGCCGCGGCGAAGCGGTGACCATACTGCACGGTTTCCTGGTCGACCGCCGGCAGTGGGACCACGAGTTCGCCGCGCTGGCCAGCGACCATTGCGTGCTGCGCTACGACGCGCGCGGCTTCGGCCAGTCGGAGATCGTGCCCGGCCGCGGCTATGCGCATCACGAGAACCTCGCCGCGGTGCTGGACGCCTGCGGTGTCGGGCGCACGGCTTTGCTGGCCTGCTCCGGCGGCGCGGCCACCGCACTGGACTTTACGCTGGCGTATCCCGACCGGGTCATCGCGCTGGTCTTCGTTGGCGTCGGCTACTGGGGCCGGTTTGCTGACCGCACGCCGGCCGCGCGCGCCTTCCTTCAGGCACTGGGCGCCTACGACGTGCCGGGCATGATCGACAGCTCGCTGCGGGCCTTCACTGATGGGCCGCGCCGCGCGGCAGGCGACGTCGACGCCGGTGTGCGCCGCCGTGCCGAGGCGATGACCGCGCTGCAGTTCCACCGCGAGCCGAACCACTGGCGCCATGCCGCGCAGGATCAGCGCACGCCGCAGCCCAGTGCGCTGGATCGCCTCGATGAGATTGCCGCGCCAACCCTGTTGATGGTGGGCGGCGAGGACCAGCCCGAAGTGATGGAACTGTCCACGCAGATCGCCGAGGGTCTCCATCGTGCGCAACTGTTGGTGGTGCAGTGTGCGGGCCATCACGCGAACCTGGAGGCACCGGCAGCGGTGCTGACCGAGGTGCGTCGCTGGCTGGCGCGACACGCGGTGCGCGACGCAAGGATGTAGGTGCCATGAAAAAGCCGCGCCGGCGCAGGCCGGCGCGGCTTCCCGCTGCGCAGCGGGAGGAGGCTGCGCGGCTGCGGCTTACGGGCCGTCCGGTGCTTCGCTTCCGACCGGGTGCTGGGCTTTGAATTCCTTCCATTGTTGCATGCGGGCCTGTCGCTGCGCCTTCATCGTAGCCAGCTGCGACTGCTGTGCCGGGGTCAGCAGGTTGTAGACCTGTGCGCGGACGTCGGCCATCTGCTGCACGCGTGCGGTGGTGGCGGTGCCCTCGGCCTGGGCCAGCGCGGAAGCGGCGGACTGGTAGCCGGGGTCGGTCGGCTCCATTGCCTCGAACGCCTGCCGCTGCTGGCGCAACGCCTGAAAACGGCTCCGGTTTTGCTCGAAGCTGCTCTTCATGATCTGCTTTATGTTGGCCTTCTGCGTATCGCTCAAATTGAGCTTGCCAAGCTCCATCATGCCGTGGCGGCCACCAGGGCCGCCGTGATGGCCCCAGCCGCCGGGGCCGCCAGGGCCGGGGGCGCTCTGTGCTGCGACGGCGAAGCTGCCGATGGCCAAGGCCGAGCCGAAGGCCAGGCCGAGAATGAGGTTCTTGCGCATGGTTGTCGCCTCTTGCGGTGGGGGAGTGGTGCGTGCGGCCATTGGACGACGCCCCCGTGTGTATGTTCTTTGCGCGAGCGTAAAGATGGGTAAAGCCGTTGCCGCCAGCCGTTCCCGCATCGCTAAATAGCGCCATGACCCGCATCCTGATCGCCGATGACGACCGCGCACTCTGCAGCCTGCTTGCCGAGTACCTGCGCCGCGAAGGTTTTGCCGTGGATTGCGCCAGCGATGGCGAAGAGGCGCTGGCGCGGCTGCACAACGCGGCGCAGCGGCCTGACCTGCTGATCCTCGACGTGATGATGCCAGGCCGCGACGGCCTGGAGACGCTGCGCGAGTTGCGCATGAAATACCGCCTGCCGGTCATCATGCTTTCGGCGCGCGGGGAACCGGTGGACCGCGTGATCGGGCTGGAACTGGGCGCGGACGATTACCTCTCCAAGCCCTGCCTGCCGCGCGAACTGCTGGCCCGCGTGCGTGCACAGCTGCGGCGGCATGCGCCGGGCGCGGCCGCCGCGGGCGAGCTGCAGCTCGGCACCTTGAAGTTGCTGCCCGGCGAGCGCCGCGCGTTGGTCGGCGACCAGGAGCTGTCGCTGACCGGCGCCGAGTTCCAGCTGCTGCTGGCGCTGGCGCAACGCGCGGGCGAGCTGGTGGACAAGGCCGCGCTTACGCGGCTTGCGCTGGGCCGCGAGCTGGAGCGCTACGACCGCAGCATTGACGTGCACGTTAGCCGCCTGCGCCACAAGCTGGCCGACGCCTCCGCGCAGTCGCCGCGGATCGACTCGGTGCGCGGTTCCGGCTACGTGCTGGTGGCTGGCGTGCCATGAATCCGTTCAAAAGTCCGCTGTACCGGCGCGTGCTGCTGTGGTTCTGCGCGGTGAACCTGCTTGTGCTGCTGCTGGGCGGTTACCTGACCCGGCGCTTCGTGGAATACACCACCGAGGTGGAGATCGACTGGACCGCCCTGGCGCACTCGGCCAACCAGGCCTTTGAGCAGGGCGGCCCGGCGGCGCTGGACGCGTGGCGCGAACGGCAGCGCCACGAGGGCGTGGACGCCACGCTGTTCCAGGACGGGCGACCGTTGCTGCCGATCCGCCTGCCGCCGTCGATCCGGGATGCCCTGCCGGAGATGCTGTCGGCCAACCGCAGCCTGGTTCTGAAGCCCTGGCGCAACCAGTTCCTGTACCTGGCGGTGCAACCGGTGACCGGTGCCGACGGCCGGCAGCGGCAACTGGTGGCGATCAGCCGCACGCACACGCGGCTGCCGCCGCAGGCGCGCGAGAGGATCCTGCTGGCGGTGCAGTTCGCGCTGTCGCTGTTGTTCATCGGCCTGGTGGGCTGGTGGGTGGCGCGCAGCGTGGCACGGCCGGTGCAGGCACTGCGCGAGGCGGCGCGGCGGATGGCCGCGGGCGAGTTGTCCGCGCGCGTGGGCCACCCCGGCGGCACGCGCGACGAACTGGCCCAGCTCGCCGGCGATTTCGATGCCATGGCCGAACGCATCGAGGCGCTGGTCGCGCACGATCGCCGGGTGCTGCAGGATCTCTCGCACGAGCTGCGCTCGCCGCTGGCGCGCCTGCAACTGATCCTCGACCTGGCCCAGCGCGGCGACGATCCGGCGACGGCCGAGCGCTACTTCCGCCAGGCCGAGCACGAGATCGTCCGGCTCGACCGCCTGACGGGCGACATGCTGGCCTTGTCACGCATGGAGGGCGGTCTGCCCGGGATGGAGCGCGAGCGGCTGGATCTGGTCGAACTCGCGCACGACGGCCTGCAGCAGGCGTCGCTGGAAGCGGACGCGCGCCGCATCCGCCTGCACTGGCAGGCCGCCGATGCGCCGGTCGAGGTGGTCGGTACGCCGGTGCTGCTGGAACGCGCGCTGGGCAACCTGATCGTCAACGCCATCAAGTACAGCGCGGAAGGCGGCGAGGTGGAAGTCGCGGTGCGCGTCGTCGAGGGGCAGGCCGAATGTGTGGTGCGCGACCATGGCCCCGGCGTCCCGGAAGCCGAACTGGCGTCGTTGTTCCGGCCATTCTTCCGCGGCAGCAACGCCTTGCGCGCCGAAGGCCACGGCCTCGGCCTTGCCATCGCGCAACGCGTTGCCAGGGCGCACGGTGGCGACATCCTTGCGCGCAACGCCGAGGGCGGCGGGCTGGAAGTGCGGCTGCGCCTGCCGCTGGCCAGCGGGTGAGTGGCTCCATGCGCCATGGCCGCGGGAACGGGCAAGGCATTTCCCCACCGATCATCGGGCTGCTGGGGGCATTCATCGCAGTCGTCGCCGTCCTGTACTTCGCCGTGCCGGCCGCGCTGCTGCGCTGGGACCTGGACCGGCTGGTATTCAGCGCGCAGTCCCAGCGGCGCACGCACGAGGGCAAGCGCTTCGACGTCGCCGTTTCGCCCGATGCCACGGTGGTCGTAAGCCGCTACGGTGATGCCGGTCGGGCATGCGCGTTTTTCTTCCCGAGGCAGCATGGCGGCATCGGCAGCTACGAGCGAACGCTTTTTCCGTTGATCCGGGAGGCCGGTGCCGATGTCTACGCCATTTCGTATCCCAGGCAGGATGGGGCGAAGGGGCATGCCCATGTCGATCGGCTGTTCGGCCAGGTCGCGCTGGCGGTGTCGCGGGTGAGCAGGGCGGCGCGCTGCGGGATGCGCCGCAGCGTCTTCGTCGGCCGCTCGCTGGGCGCGACGGTGGCGCTGGCGGAAGCAGTGAAATTCAGGCGCAGGGCCGTGCTGATCGATGGGCTGGGGGCCGACCTCGCCGGTGTGGTGCGGGCATGGATGGGCCGGCATCCTCTGTCGATCGGCTGGCGGCTGCTGCCGGTGCGTGCCTTGCTGGGGCGGCGGGACTATCCCGCCGCATCGCTGCTGCAGCAGATGCCGTCGGTGCCGGTATCGATTTTCCATGGCACGGCGGATACCGTGACGCGCTATGCGCTCGCGCGGAGCGCCTTGCAGGGACGCCCGAACGTGACCTTCGAGACGGTGAACGGCGGCACGCATCACGATACCTACCTGCTTGCTGGGAGCGCGTATGTCCGGAGCCTGCGTTCGCTGCTGGATGAAGAGACTTTGCGGAGCCGATGATCCTGCCTGATGCCATTCGTCCCCCGATGCGCCGCAACACCCTCGTCGCCGTGGGACTGGCGCTGTGTGCGGCGCTATTCTTCACGATGACCTACGTGCTCAACCGCAGCCTGGTGAGCGGCGGCGGGCACTGGGCGTGGGCGGTGATCTTGCGTTACCTGATCACCTTGCCGCTGCTGGCCCTGGCGCTGCCGTTGCGTGGCGGCCTGGGCGAGCTGCCGCGCGAACTGCGCGCGCATCCGCGCGCATGGCTGACCTGGAGCAGCGTGGGTTTCGTGCTGTTCGGCGTGCCGCTGACCTGGGCCGCCGGCAGCGGGCCGGCATGGCTGGTGGCGGGCAGTTTCCAGACCACCGTGCTGGCCGGGCCGTTGCTGGCGCCGCTGATCTATCGCGATGGGCGCCGACGGCTGGCGTGGCCCACGCTGGCGATCGGTGCGTTGATCGTGGCCGGCGTGTTCGCGTTGCAATGGGGCCATGCGCACGGTCGGCTCGGTGCCGACGACTGGCTGGCGGCGGGAGCGGTGGTGCTGGCTGCGTTCGCCTATCCCTTGGGCAACCGCATGCTACTGCTGCATCTGGAAACCAGCGCCTACCGGGTGAACGCCTTGCAGCGCGTGTTCGGCATGACGCTGTGTAGCTGGCCGGCGTGGTTGCTGATCGCCGCCATCGCGTGGCACACGATCGGTGCGCCGGACTGGCGCGAGGCATGGCTGGCGGGCGGTGTGGCCTTGTCCTCCGGCGTGATCGCCACCGTGTTGTTCTTCACGGCGACCGACCGCGTGCGCACGCAACCCACCGCACTGGCCGCCGTGGAGGCAATGCAGGCGGCCGAGCTGCTGTTCACCACGGCGCTAGGCGCAGCCCTGCTTGGCGAGGCGTGGCCGCGGGGCTGGGCCTTGTCCGGTGCGCTGGCGATCGTCGCGGGCATCGCGCTGTTCGGCTGGGTGAGCGGGCGCGAGGCGGCGGGCAACGAGGCGGCCGTGCGCGCGCTGCGCTCCGATCGCAGCGCCTAGGCGTGCTCAGTCGCGCCGGATGGGATACTTCCGCGTCCCCGCACGAATCCCGCCATGACCGACGACGCCACCACCATCCGCCACGGCACGCCCGCGTTCCGGCGTACCAACCTCGCGCTGTTCGCCGCGGGCTTGGCGACGTTTGGCCTGCTGTATTGCGTGCAGCCGCTGATGCCGGAGTTCAGCCGCGACTATGGCGTGAGCGAGGCGGGCGCGGCGCTGTCGCTGTCGCTCACCACCGGCGTGCTGGCGTTCGCGATGCTGTTCGCCGGCGGCGTGTCCGATGCGCAGGGACGCAAGCCGGTGATGGTGGCTTCACTGCTGTCCTCCGCGGTGCTGGTGCTGGCCAGCGCGGCGATGCCGACCTGGGCCTCGCTGCTGGTGGTGCGCACCCTGCTCGGCTTGACGCTGAGCGGCCTGCCGGCGGTGGCGATGACCTACCTCGGCGAGGAAATGCATGCCGACTCGATCGGCCTTGGCATGGGGCTTTACATCAGCGGCAGCGCGGTGGGTGGCATGGGCGGCCGGCTGGTCGCCGGCGTGCTGGCCGACTTCTTCGGCTGGCGCACCGGCGTGGCGGTGGTGGGCGTGATCGGCCTCGCCTGCGCGTTGGCGTTCTGGCGTGCGCTGCCGCCTTCGCGGCACTTCGTGCGGCAGCCATGGAATGCGCGTGCGCTCGCTGCGCGCTTCGCCGGCATGTTCCGCGATCACGGGCTGCCTTGGCTGTTCGCTGAGGGTTTCCTGCTGCTGGGCGCCTTCGTCACCGTCTACAACTACCTCGGCTACCGCCTCCTGGCGCCGCCGTACAACCTCAGCCAGGCGGTGGTCGGGCTGATCTTCGGCATCTACCTGATCGGTACCTTCAGCTCGGCTTGGATGGGCCACCTGGCCGGCAAGCTGGGCCGGCGCAAGGTGCTGTGGACGGCGCTAGCGCTGATGCTGGCTGGCGTGCTGCTGACCCTGGCCACGTCACTGTGGCTGGTGGCGCTGGGCATCGTGGCGGTCACCTTCGGCTTTTTCGGTGGCCACTCCATTGTCAGCAGCTGGGTCGGCCGGCGTGCCGGTGCGGCGAAGGCGCAGGCGTCGTCGATGTACCTGTTCTGCTACTACATGGGCTCCAGCGTGGCCGGCGCCAGCGGCGGGTTGTTCTACGCCGCGCATGGCTGGAGCGGCGTGGTCGTGTTCGTCGGCGCGCTGGTGCTGGCCGGACTCGCGATTGCGCTGGGGCTTATCCGGCTCAAGCCGCTGACGGGCGTGGCGACGCCGCCCGCGCCGATGAGCAAGGGCGCGATGCCCTGAGGTTCAGAGCCGCAGCGTGATCTGCGCCGTGCCCGGGTCGCCGGGCATCAGGCGCTGGGCGAAGCCGAGTTCGCGGCACAGCTGCAGCATCGGGCGGTTTTCCAGCAGCACGTAGCCCCACAGTTCGGCGAGGCCACGGCGGCGGCAATCGTCGACCAGTCGCTGCATCAGCAGCGCGCCGAGGCCGACGCGGCTCCAGTCGTGCTCGACCACCACCGAGAACTCCGCGCTGTCGGCGGATTCGTCCACGTAGATGCGGCCCACGCCGCGGATCTCGGTGGGGCGCACCGATTCGTCCATCAGCACGAGCGCGGTCTCGCGCGCCGGGTCGATGCGGCACAGGCGCTGCGCCATCGGCTCCGGCAGCTCCGACATCGCGTGCAGGAAGCGGCGGCGAATGTCCTCGGGCGACAGCCGCCGGAAGCCGCGCTGCAGCGCCGCGATGTCGCCGGGCACGATCTCGCGCAGCCATAATTCGCGGCCGTCGCGGCTGCACACGCGTTCGCCCCGTGCGGTGTGCACGCTGAGCGCAAGGGCGTGGCGTTCGCGGAGGCGTGGCGGGAGCAGCGGGTGGGGAGCGGCAGGGCGCTGGCTGGCGGTGATCATATCAATACTCAAGCGTATTGTGTGCGATGCAGCATGCTCCAGAAGCTTGTATGGCGCAAGTCTGTGCGCCGGTTTGCCGCAGATGCGCATTCAGTCGTGCAGCGTATCCGTCGGCCGTCGCGGCCGCTTCGGGCCGGGCGCGGAATGGCTGCCCTGGGCCCCGTCGACGGCATCGATCCAGCCCGCCCGCGCCTGCGGGAAGGCATCGGCATAGGGCACGTAGGGCTTGATGTCGAGGATCGGCGTGCCGTCCAGCAGGTCCACGCCGCGCACGCGCAGCGCACGTTCCTCCACCGCGACTAGTTCCACCGCGGACAGGCCGATCGGGTTCGGCCGGTGCGGCGAGCGCGTGGCCAATACGCCGCGCTTGCCGCCGCCGCGGGGTGGCCGTACCCGGGGCTTCCAGCCCTCGCTGCGGTGGAACACGAACAGCAGCCAGATCCGCGCGAAGCCGGCGAGATCGGCAAAGGCTTCCGCGGGCAGACCATCGACGAATTCGATGCGCGCCTCCGCTTCGGCGCCCGTCTCGGTGCCCGCTACCACGGTGGACTGGTGCGGCGCATCGATGCGCCGCACATAGGGCGAGCGCACGTGTGCGATCGGATGGGCAACAAACGGGGAGTTTTCGTCCACGGCCAATGCGCTTAAAAGGACACCTGCATCAGTGGATGCCGACGCCCAGGCCCAGCCCGAAGCTGATGTTCGGATGCCCGCTGCGCATTTCCTCGGCCGTCCACACATGCGACTGTGCGGTCTGCACCAGCGGGAACACGTAATCGGCTTCGCCGACCTTGCCGGCACGGCTGCCGGCCAGTTTGCCGGCGACGGTGATCGGCGCACCGTTGGGGTAGTTCATCGGTTCGGCGTAGCCCGGCAGCAGGGCGATGAAGCGGCCGTTGCCACCGTTGCCGAATTTCGGTCGCTGCGAGGAGTCCAGCGGGTAGGCAAGGATTTCGATCTCGCTGTGGTCGGGCAGGTTCTTCACGCCCACCACGCGGCCGCCCCAGATGACTTGGCCGTGCCCGTACTGCTCCGGCGCTTGCGCCACCTGCATCGGCGTGGCGGCGACGGTGCCGGGTGCGACTTTGTAGATCGGCGCAGGCGCGCAGGCGGCAAGGCCGAGCAGCAGGCCGGGCAGGATGATGCGGGCGATGTGGCGCATGGCGGACTCCGGGGCGAAGATCGCGGCAATGGTGCAGTGAGCTTAGCGACGGCGCGGCGGGTGCGGTAGCTTCACCGGCTTTGCGGCTGGTACGGCGGCGGATTCGTCCACCAGCCAGTCCAGCTTCCATTCGGCCGGCTTTTCCTGCGCGAGCAGGCGCGCCAGCGCGCGCAACGGGTCGCGCAGGGTTTCGTCGAGCTGCCAGGGCGCGTTGACGATCGCCATGCCTGAGCCGTTCAGGCGCAGCGGCGAGTCATCGCCGTGCACCAGCAGTTCCGCGCGCAGCACGCGCCTGGCGCCGCAGTGCGAGAGCCAGCGCAGGAAGGGCTGCACCTGGCTGCGCCGCTTGATCGGATACCAGATCGCGTAGATGCCGGTGGGCCAGCGCTGCAATGCTTCCTTCAAGGCCTGCTCGATCAGCCGGTACTCGGCCTCCTGCGCTTCGTAGGGCGGGTCGATCAGCACCAGGCCACGCCGTGCCAGCGGAGGCAGCAGCGCCTTCAGCGCCGCGTAGCCGTTGCGTTCGTGCACGTGGACGCGCGCATCGCGTCGGAACAGTTCGTGCAACCGCGCGGCTTCCTCCGGATGCAGCTCGCACAGCTGTGCGCTGTCGTTGTCGCGCATGGCCAGTGCAGCCTGCAGCGGCGAGCCGGGGTAGAGCTTCAGCCCGTGTTCGTTTCCGGGCAGGGCGAGGATGCTGTCCAGCCAGCGGCGCAGCAGTGGCGGCAACGCGGCGGCATGGGCATCGCCGCCGTGCAGGTCGGGAAACAGCAGGCGGGCGATGCCGTCCTTGTATTCGCCGGTCTTGCCGACTTCGGCGCTGTCCAGTGCGTAGCAGCCGCTGCCGGCGTGGGTGTCGATCACGCAGAACGGCGCGGGCTTGAGTTTCAGCGCTTCGATCAGCGCCAGCAGCACGGCGTGCTTCAGGACGTCGGCGAAGTTGCCCGCGTGGTAGGCGTGACGGTAGTTCATGGCGGCAGCCGTGGATTGGCGCACAAGTATAGGCTGCGGATGGCGTGCAGGCCGCATGAAGCCCGCTCCAGGGTTGAGTGGGCGTGGAGTGCGTCGTTATGCTTGCGGCATGCATCGTTCGTTGCTCCATCCACTGCGTCGCTGTCGCCTGCTGCTTGCAATGGTGCTGTGCGCGTGGCTGGGTCTGGCCGGTTCGGTGTTCGCCCATGACGATTGCTGCGCCCGCATGCAGGGCTTGGCCGTCGCGCTGACGATGAGCCTTCACCGCGGCGTGCCGGCACCGCTGCACGCGGACGGCGGGCACGCCGATTGCGCCTGCGCCCACGCGACGGCGACCTTGCCGGAACTGTCCGCGCCCGCGGTGCCGGTGCATCCGGTCGCGACAACGTGGCAGGCCTGGCCGACCGCTACCCCCGAGCGTCCCCGCGCGCCACCCCTGCGGCCACCGTTGGACTGACATTCCCGCGATGGCGCCGACCCGGTTCGGCGGGCCACCTGCCTGTGCGCAGGCTTGTTGCCGCATGTGCGGCGAAGACAGGCGGGATCCTCGGTGATTCCGCGCAGGAGTGAAGGATGGACACACAGGATCCGCGCGACGGGCAGTTGTCGCGCAGACGGTTCGTGCAAGGCCTCGCGCTGGGCGGGGTGGCCGCCGGCTTGGGCCTGCGCGCAGGCACTGCCGTGGCGCAGGCGGTCGCGGTGCGCCGCGAATGGCGCGGCACGCATTTCGAGCTGGCCGTCGGCGAGCTGCCGGTGAACTTCACCGGACGCAGGCGCATCGCCACCGTGGTCAATGGTCAGCTGCCGGCACCGCTGCTGCGCTGGCGCGAGGGCGACACGGTGACGCTCAGGGTGACCAACCGCCTGCGCGTGCCAACCTCGATCCACTGGCACGGCATCCTGGTGCCGTTCCAGATGGATGGCGTGCCTGGCATCAGCTTCCCCGGCATCGCGCCCGGCGAGAGCTTTATCTACCGTTTCCCGGTACGGCAGAGCGGCACCTACTGGTACCACAGCCATTCCGGCTTGCAGGAGCAGACCGGGCTGTACGGCCCGCTGGTGATCGAGCCCGCCGGTGGCGAACGCTTCCCTGCCGAGCGCGACTACGTGGTGATGCTCAACGACTGGTCGGACGACCGTCCCGAACACATCTTCGCGACGCTGAAGCGGCAGAGCGACTACTACAACTACGCGATGCCCACGGTGCCGGACTTCTTCCGCGACGTGCGCGAGCATGGGCTGGAGCAGGCGCTCGCCCGGCGCCGGATGTGGGAGCGGATGCGCATGAATCCCACCGACTACAGCGACGTGTCGGGGCACACCTATACCTACTTGGTGAACGGCCACCCCCCGGCCGGCAACTGGACCGGGCTGTTCAGGCCCGGCGAGAAAGTGCGGTTGCGCTTCATCAACGGCTCGTCGATGACCTTCTTCGACGTGCGCATCCACGGCCTGAAGATGACGGTGGTCGCCGCCGACGGCCAGGACGTGGAGCCGGTGAGCGTCGACGAATTCCGCATCGCGGTGGCCGAGACCTATGACGTGATCGTGGAGCCGAAGGAAGATCGCGCCTACACGCTGTTCGCACAGGCCATCGACCGCAGCGGCTACGCCCGCGGCACGCTGGCACCGCGTGCCGGCATGCAGGCGGCGGTGCCCGCGATGGACCCGCTGGTCTGGCTGGGCATGCGGGACATGATGGGAGCGATGAGACAGGGCGGCACGCATGGGAATAGCGCCATGCCCGGCATGGACATGGGCGCCACCGCTGCCGCGTCGGCTGTGCATCACGCCCGTACCGAGTACGGCCCGGGCGTGGACATGCACGTGGACATGCCGCGCAGCAACCTCGACGACCCGGGTGCGGGCCTGCGCGGCAACGGTCGACGCGTGCTGACCTACGCCGATCTGCATACCATCGGCGGCTCGATCGACCCGCGCGAACCCGGCCGCGAGATCGAGCTGCATCTCACCGGCAACATGGCGCGCTACGAATGGTCCTTCGACGGCGTGAAGTTCTCCGACGCCAAGCCCATCCGTTTCCGCTACGGCGAGCGGCTGCGCATCGTGCTGGTCAACGACACCATGATGAACCACCCGATCCACCTGCACGGCATGTGGAGCGAGCTGGAGAATCCGTCCGGCGGCTTCCAGGTGCGCAAGCACACCGTCAACGTGCAGCCGGCACAGCGGGTGGCCTACGGCGTGACGGCCAATGCGCCGGGGCGCTGGGCCTACCACTGCCACATGCTCTACCACATGGACGCGGGCATGATGCGCGAAGTGGTGGTGTCATGAGCCGGAACCGTTCGCGCGCCGCCTTGCGACGCCTCCTGTGGCTGGTAGCGGGGCTGCTGGCTGCGCCTTCCATCGCCGTTGCGCAGACCACGCCCGCCGCGGCCAGCAGCTCGGCGTCGATGGACAGGGGTTCTATGCCCGGCATGGACATGGTGCAGATGCGCGACATGTCCATGCCGGCGGCAGCGGCCAGCGTCCCTGCGCCCGCCGCGACCAAGGCTCCCGAGCGCCATCGAAAGCTGTCCGCAAAGCCCATGCACCACGGCGCCACGGCGCGGATGGGCGCGATGCCTGGCATGGAGCTGGACGCGATGCGGAAGATGGGTAGAGCAGCGGTGCCTGCCGCGAGCGGTACATCGCACGAGCCAGGCACGATGGCCGGCATGCCGATGGGGCCCGTGCAGGGCGGCAGCCCACTACCGGGGGCGCGCAGCCCCGACTATTCCGACGGCATCGGCTATGGCGCGATGCCCGGCATGGACATGCGCTACAGCATGCCACTGGACATGCTGCGCTTCGACCAACTGGAGGCGTTCCACGGCAAGAACGGCAACGGGCTGGCCTGGGAACTGCAGGGCTGGTACGGCGGCGACAGCAACAAGCTGTGGCTGCGCAGCGAGGGCGAACGCGGCCGTGGCCGCATCCAGGACGGCGACGCCGAGCTGCTGTGGAGCCACGCCGTCGCCGCGTTCTGGGACACGCAGCTCGGCCTGCGCCAGGACCTGGGCGAAGGGCCTGCGCGCCACTGGGCCGCATTCGGCATCCAGGGCCTGGCGCCTTACTGGTTCGAGCTGGCAGCCACCGCCTACCTCGGGCCGTCCGGGCGTACCGCGGCCCGCCTGCGCGCGGACTACGAGCTGTTGTTCACGCAACGGCTGATCCTGCAGCCGGAGTTCGAGCTCAACGCCTACGGCCGGTCCGATCCGGCGCGGCGCCTCGGCGGCGGGGTTTCCGATGCCCGGTTCGGCCTGCGCCTGCGCTGCGAGGTGCGCCGGCAATTTGCGCCCTACCTTGGCGTGGTCTGGACACGACGCTTCGGCGGCACGGCCGCTTTCGCCCGCGACCATCGCCAAGCCATCTTCGACCGGCAGTGGGTGGCCGGCGTCCGCATCTGGTTCTGAGGAGTCCGCCATGAAGCCACACATCAAACGCCACGGCCTGACCGTTGCCGCGGTACTCGCGATCCTGGCCGCGGGCGCCGGGATCTTCGTCTACTCCGGCCTTTACGACGTCGGTGCGGACGACCACCACACCCGGCCGGTCTTCGACCTGCTGCAGACCTTGCGCGACCGCTCGATCCAGCGGCGGGCAGCAGACATCAAGGTGCCCAAACTCGACGATCCGCAACTAATCCTGAAAGGCGCCGGCCAGTACGCCGCCATGTGCACCGGCTGCCACCTGGCTCCCGGCATGGACGATTCGGAACTGCGCGTGGGCATGTACCCGCAGCCACCGAATCTCTCCAGGATCCACGTCGATCCGAGGCAGGCCTTCTGGGTGATCAAGCACGGCATCAAGATGAGCGCGATGCCTGCCTGGGGCATGGCCGGCCACGACGATTCCACCATCTGGAGCATGGTGGCCTTCCTCGAGAAGCTGCCGAGCATGACGCCGGCGCAGTACAAGGCCATCGTGGCCAAGGCCCCGCCGGACGACGACATGGACATGGGGCACGCCCATGCCGACGCTGGCCACCCCGGCATGGGCGACATGCCTGCGATGGCCGGCACGGCGGGATCCCCGCCCACTCAGTAGGCCACGGTGATGCGCCGGCGCGGAGCGTCGTCCTGCTCGACGCGATCCAGCAGGGCGACTGCATAGTCCGCTACGCTGATGCGGCTGACCCCGTGGACGTCCGTCAGCAGCTGGTCGCCGCCGATGCGATAGCGGCCGCTGCGTTCGCCGTCCTCGACCAGCGCGGCGGGCCTGGCGTAGGTCCAGTCGACTGGCGAGCCGCTGGCGTGGAAGACGTCCAATGCGCGGCCCTGGGCTTCGGCCTCGGGCTTCCATGCGGCGGGAAAATCCTGGGCGTCGAGCACGCGCACGCCGGGCGCGGTCTTCAGGCTGCCGGCACCGCCGACCCAGACCAGCTGCGACGCCCCCGTCGCGGGCAACCGGTCGAGCAGGATGCGCGCGTTCTCCGGCAGGCTGTCGTGGTTGCCGTCGCGGCGGGCGGACAGGCTCGCCACGGCGGCGGCGCTGCCGCGCATGGCGTCCAGTCAGGTTTCCGGCCGCACGACGTCGCCGGTGACGACGCGGAGCCGGTCGTGGCGAAGTCAGAGGCGGGCCGGCTCGCGCACCACTGCGGTCGCGTCGTGGCCGCGCGCCAGTGCTTCGTCGAGGATGGCGCGGCCGATGTGGCCGGTGGCGCCGAACAGTGCGATCTGCATGGAAGGTCTCCCGTGATGAGTCAACGGGATACAGCATGCGCCTGGCCAACGGTTCGATAAATCGACCGAACCGCAATTCACTGTAAAGTAAGAGTTGACAGTGGAGGACGTACATGGGCGAGGTCAATCTCAACCGGCTGGCAGTGTTCGCGGCGCTGGTGCGCGCGGGTTCCTTCACCGCCGCGGCGGAGCAGCTGGGTTAGACCAAGGCGATGATGAGCCAGCACCTGGCGCGGCTGGAGCGCGAGTTCGGCGTGACCCTGCTGGTGCGCAGCACTCGACGGATGGCTCTGACCGAGGCCGGCACGCTGTTCCACGCCGACTGCTAGCGCATCCTCGGCGAGACCGCGGCGGCAATCGAGCACGTGGGCGCGCACCGCGAGATGCCGCGCGGCACCCTGCGCCTCACCGCGTCGGTGAACTACGGCACCGCGGTGGTGGCGCCGGCGCTGGCAGACTTCCTGCGTCGCCATCCCGGCGTGCACGCCGAGCTGGTGCTGGACGACGGTATCAGCGACCTGATCGGCGACCGCTTCGACATGGCGATCCGCGGTGGCCCGCTGCGCGACTCCGGCCTGCACGCCTAGCGGCTGGCCGGCTTCCGCCAATGGCTGGTAGCCGCACCGCGCTATCTGGCGGCGCGGGGCCGGCCGCGGCGGCCGGCGGATCTGGCGCGGCACGACGCGATCCTGCTCTCGGTGCCCAGTTCGCCGGTACGCTGGGCCTTCACCGCGCGCAACGGCACGCAGACGCGCGTGCGCCTGGCACCACGTGTCCAGGCCGACGTCGCCGCGGCGGTGCACGCGATGACGCTGGCCGGCGCCGGCGTGGCGGTGCTGCCGGATTTCATGGTGGAGGCCGACCTTGCCGCCGGAAGGCTGGAGCACCTGCTGCCCACGCAACGGCTGCCCGAAGGCAGCTTCCACGCGGTGTACGCCGGCCCGCAGGCCCCGGCCAAGGTGCGTGCCTTCATCGAGCATCTGCGCCAGAGCATGGCGGCGGGAGAGGCCGGCATCGGGTGATCGCCCGCGTTGCAGATGGCCGGCGCCGGATCGGGGCCTATTCCACGATGGAATGGCTCTCCGCCAAGCCGAGCAATTCGGGTTGCTCCACCGGTTGCCGTTTGCGCGAAAGCAGCGGGTGCACGAATACCGCGGCGAGTATCACCGCCACGCCGGCGTAGAACCAACCATCGAGCTGGCGCTGCTCGCCGAGCAGTACGATCGCCAGCACGATCGCGTAGACCGGTTCCAGGTTGGTCACCATCTGCGTGCCGAATGCGCTGAGGTGGCGCAGCGCCACCAGCGCCAGCGCGAACGGCAGCAGGGTGCAGCCGAACGCCAGCGCCAGCAGCAACAGCATGTCGTGCATGTCGGGCAGCACGAATGCCGGGCCGGCATGCGGCAGCAGCGGCGCCAGAACACCCAGGAAAACCGTGCCGGCGCCCAGCTCGATGCAGGTGATGGTGAGCGGGTCACCGTGTTCCACCATACGCTTGTTGAACGCGCTGAACAGTGCCGCTAGCAGGGCACACACCACGCCCACCGCGATGCCCGCGCGCATGCCTGCCGGCACGCCGCCCACCACCATCGCCACGCCCGGCACCACGGCGATGCCGATCAGCATCTCGCGCGGGTCGAATTTACGTTTGGCGATCAACGGCTCCACGAAGGCGAGGAACACCGGCCCCAATGCCATGCAGGTGGCGCCCACCGAGGCGTCGGCGAGCTTGATCGCGGCGTAGAAGGTGAGCCAATGCAGCGACACCAGTACGCCGATGCCGGCGTAGGCCCAGCGAAGGTGCGCCGGCATCGCGCGCAGGCCGCGCCACACGCGCGGTATCAGCAGCAAGGCCGACGTGACCAGCAGCACGCGCCACCACACAAGCTGCAGCGCCGGCAGGCTGATCAGCTTGCCGAGGATCGCGGTGAAACCCCACAGCATCACGCAAAAGTGGATCTGCAGGCGGGCTTTGCTGACGGGTTGCATGGGGGCGCATCGATGGGGGACGCGGCATTCTACGTCGTGTCTGTTCATGTCGGCGGGGAAAGTCGCGGTCAGAAAACGCCGCCCAATCGATCTTCGTGATCAGGGGCGATCGCACAGTATCAAGGACGCAGCTTGCCGGTATGCGCGGTGCGGACCGGTGGACGCATCGGCTGCAGCACCGTGGTGCAAGTGTCCGCATTACCGGTGTCGTGTCTGGGCGCGATCAGCGCCAGCAGCACGGCGGCCGGCGCGGCGACCACGCCCAGCCGCCTGGCGTCCATCCGTAATGTTGCCCAAACGCTCAGTGTCCTCTGGACAACATCCTGAACTACTGTCGACTGCGCATCACCAACGTCGTCGCCGAAGGCATAAACAGCAAGCTCATGGTCATCAAGCAGCGGGCCTGCGTTTAACGCACCTCCCCCCAACACTTCAAGCCCGCCACCTAGTTACTTTGCGGCGGACTTGATCTCTATTCATGCTAAACCCGGAAGAGCCTTATCTTTCGGCCACATTGCGTTGGGCCAGCAAAGAAGGTTGGCTCGGACGCAGGCAGGCGGCCGAAACCGCTTTGTCCCTGGCGGCAAGCGCAAAAATCACTCTGGCCCCTGCGCCAGATGCTCAAAACTACCTCGCCCTTTGCCAACCACAAAGCAATGCCCTCCCTCCCTCAGAGATTGAGTCAGCCAGTATTCTGGAAGGCCGTAAGGCCTCAGTGCGTGCGCCAAATGCGCCACACCCACGCTGGCGGCAGGTTGAGCCAGGCACCGCCGACGCGTTCGGCCTGCAGTCCAAGCCGCTGCCGCAGCACGCGCGGCAACGGACAGCGCAGGCAGTAGGTGAACTGGTGGAGCACGCCATCGGCTTGCAGTTGGCGCTCGAACAAGCCTTCGATTATGGCGGCGACCTTGTCGGGGGGCGACAGCAACGGCAGGCCGCTAATCATGGCGCTTGCACGCTCGTCGCCGAACAG
This sequence comes from Rhodanobacter sp., assembly GCA_027450005.1. Classification (GTDB taxonomy): domain Bacteria; phylum Pseudomonadota; class Gammaproteobacteria; order Xanthomonadales; family Rhodanobacteraceae; genus Rhodanobacter_A. The sequence goes on from DAIDKO010000030.1 coordinate 82,653, forward strand.
CGGCGAGGAGTGGCCCAGCTTCGCCGCATCCATGCGCAGCACGCGCGCATGCGGATAGCGCCGCGCCAGCGTGGCGGCCAGCACGGCGTCGGTTTCCACCAGCACCAGGCGATGCCCGGGCCAGCCGCGTTCCAGCAGGGCTCGCGTGAATACGCCGGTGCCGGGGCCGAGTTCGATCACTGGGCCGTGCGCTTGGTCGACATGGGACGTCATCAGGCGCGCCAGTGCGGGGCCGGACGGCGCCAGCGCGCCTAAGCTGCGCGGGTCGCGCAGCCAGGCGCTCAACAGATGGATGGTGTCGTTCTTTGGCATGGCGATATGGCGTTCGGTTGCGCTCGGCCGCCATAGCGGGAACGGTCGCGGCGGATGTTCGGATCCGGTTACGTCGTCACGGCCGCATCGGCGCTCACGGCATCACAGGCTTGCCATCGTCGCGCACCGGGATGTCGATGTTACAAAGCCCTACCTTGCCAGCCGGATGGGTATAGAAGCTGTCGCGGCGATTGCGCTTGGCTTCGATCAGCTTCGCGAAGGTGGCGCTGTCAGTGCGCAGCACCTGGATGTCGGCGCGCTGCGCCGGCGGCAGGTCGGAGGCCAGCCGAACCGAGAGGATGGGCACACGTTGTTTGGGATCGGTGTAGAAGCCCATCGGCGCGGGACCACGCGGCAGCGCGGACAGCAGCGGCATGCCCTCCAGTACGCGGCCGGCGATGGCGAGGTTGCGGTCCAGATTGCGCGGCGCCTGGCCGATGATCGCGTACAGCGAACTGCCGTTGCCGCTGTCGGGCGCGACGTCGCGCGCCACGCCCACCGCGCCGTAGCAGTGCGTGAGCCATTCGCGCCCGGTGACCGGATCGCGCGCGGCGGGGAAGCCTTCGCTGAAACCGACCTGCGGCGCGTACACGTCGCCGTCCGGCAGCGGCGTCCACGGCAGCCTGGGGGTGATGGCGCGGGTGTATTCCGGTGGCAGGGTTTTCTTCGCCTTGCCCAGCGGTCTAAGCTTGGCCGGATCCGGGTGGTCGTCGTCGCTGGCAGGGTCGTCCCATTGCGCCACGAAGTTGTCCTGCACGCGGTTGATCGATAGCCCGTCGAAATAGTGCTCGCGCACCAGGGTGCGGATGTTGGCCGCGTGCAGCGGGGTGAAGTCCGGCGCCAGCTCGATCACCACGCGGCCGGTGGGCAACTGCATGTACAGCAGGTTGTCCGGATTGGGTGTGCGCCACTCGGAGGGCTTGGACGCGTCCAGCAGTTGCGTCGGGCTGGGCGTGGGCTTGCCCTGCGCAGCGTCGGCGGACGCCGTGGCCAGAGCGAGCGTGGCTGCGATGGCGGCAGCAAGATGGCGGCGCATGATGGTCTCCCCTGATCTGGTGTCGCCGCACGTTAGCAGGAGCCGCATCCGCCCGCTCGATGCGGATCGGGCGGATGCCGCAACGGCATCGCTGCTTGCGGCGATCCCGCGCGAAGCTTCAGGTTTCACGACCGGACTTTTCCGTTCCGTTGCGTTATGTTGGTCCGCAGAGCAGGCGGCAGGGAAGGTCAGGTGCCACCGGTTCGCCACCGGGCGCCCGCACGATTCGGTACCGCGGCGCGCTCCTGCTCGACGCAAGAAATGCCGCCCCGATCCTGCAGGCTTGGATGACTGAGGAACTCGTATGGCTCGACGCGGATGCCTTTGGCTGGTTGGATGTCTGGCCCTGGTGTATGCCATCGCAACGATGGCGGCAACGGCCACCGCGCCGCTGCGCGTCGTCAGCGACAATAATTTCCCGCCGTATCTTTTCCTGGGGCCCAACGGCAAGCCGGAAGGTTACCTGGTCGATCTGTGGGCGCTGTGGTCGCGCAAGACCGGCGTCACGGTCGATCTCGAGCCGATGCAATGGGCTGCCGCGCAGCGCGCCCTGCTGGACGGCAAGGCGGACGTGATCGACATGATCTACCGCACGCCGGGGCGCACCCCGTTCTATGATTTCTCGCCGCCGTACACGACGCAGACCATCGGTATCTACGTGGATCACGTGATCCCCGGGATCCACGACGTCGGTTCCCTGAAGGGTTTCACCGTCGGCGTCGAGCGGGGCGATGCCTGCGTGGAGCGGCTCGAGGCCGCCGGCATCACGAATCTGTCGCTGTACGCCAACTACGAGGCCATCCTGGCGGCCGCCCGCAACGGGGACATCCGGATGTTCTGCATGGACGACGGTCCGGCCAACTATTACCTCTACCGTTACCGCGACCAACTGCGCTTTACGCGCGCCTTCACGCTCTACACCGGGCACTTCCACTGGGCCGTACGGCGCGGCAACGCGGCGGTTTTTGCGCGGGTTGCGCAGGGTATGGCACGCATCACGCCGGAAGAACGCGCCGCGCTGGCTCGGAAATGGCTGAAGCATCCGATCGAGTTCTGGCCGTACCTGCGCAGCATCCTCGCGATCGTCGCGGCCGCGGGCCTGGTGCTCGCGGCTGCGCTGCTCTGGGTCTGGGGCCTGCGCCGGACCGTGCGCAGGCGGACGGCGGAGATCCGCGAGAAGAACGAACTGCTCGAGCGGCAGTCGCGTGCCCTGATCGTCGAGCAGGCGCAACTGCGCACCCTCGTCGAGAGCAGTCCGGATGCGATGTGGCTGAAGGACACCGACGGCCGCTACATCGACTGCAACGAACGCACGGCCGAGCTGCTCGGCAAGGTCCGCGAGCAGATCCTTGGCCTGACCGACGAGGATATCTATCCCGATGCCCACGCCGCGGCGCTGGTGCGCCGCGACGACAGTCAAGTGCTGCACAGCGGCGAGACGCAGCACCGCGAGAGCCGGGTCGTGGCGCCCGGCAGCGCCGATCGCGTGCTGGACATCATCAAGGTGCCGATCCGCGCACCGGACGGCGAGATCACAGGCGTGCTGGGAGTGGCGCGGGACATCACCGAGCGGCGCCGCGCCGAGCGCGAACTGCGTATCGCGGCGGTCGGTTTCGAAGGCCAGGATGGTGTGGTGGTGACCTCCGCCAACGGCAGCATCGAACGGGTCAACTCGGCCTTCGTACGCATCACGGGCCTTGCCGCGGACGCGCTCGCCGGCAAGACGCTGGAACTCCTGCACGCGGCCGAGCACGGCGGCATTTCCTATCCGGAGTTCTGGTCCGCGCTGACCGCCGCGGGCACGTGGACGGGCGAGGTGGTGAGCCGGCGCCCGGGCGGCGAGCTGTACACGGCTCGCCTGTCGGTGGCCGCCGTCACGGACGAGCAGGGGCAGGTGATCCACTACGTGGGTACCTGCCACGACCTCTCGGCCGAGCAGGAGGCTCGCGCGCAGGCCCGCTTCCTGGAACTGTTCGACCCGTTGACCCGCTTGCCGAACCGCAAGCTGCTCGAGGACCGCATCGCCCAGGCGGTCGAGTCGAACCGGGCGGCCGGGGTGTACTCGGCGATCGTGATGCTCAATCTCGACCACTTCCGCCAGATCAACGTCTCGCTCGGCCACGACGCCGGCGACCGCATGCTGGTGGAGATCAGCCAGTGCCTGCTGCGCACCGTCGCCAGGCGCGACATCGTCGGGCGCTTCAACGGCGACAGTTTCCTGGTGATGCTCGCCGGCCTCGGGGACGACCGCGGCGCTGCCGTGCATTCGGCCTGTGCCGTGGCCGACGTCATCCGTCGCGCCGTGGGCGAGGTGAACGTGCCGGGCGGCGGCAGCCTGGCCTATACCTGCTCGATCGGCGTGGCCGTCACCTACGATGCCGCGGATACCGCGGGCATGCTGATCCGCCAGGCCGAGCTGGCCCTGGCGCGCTGCAAGCAGCAGGGACGCAATGCGGTCACGCTGTTCGAGGGCGGCATGCAGATCGAACTCGAGCGCCGCTTCCAGATGGAGGCCGACCTGCGCGATGCGATCGGCCGCGACCAGTTCGTGCTCTATTACCAGCTCCAGGTGGATATCGAGGGACGGCCGATCGGCGCCGAGGCGCTGATCCGCTGGAACCACCCGCGGTTCGGGCTCGTCACGCCGGAGCTGTTCATCCCGCTGGCGGAGGACACCGGCCTGATCGAGCCGATCGGTCGCTGGGTGGTGGCCGAAGCCTGCCGGCAGCTCGCACGCTGGGCAAAGCAGGATCGTCTCGGTCGTCTCGCGCTGGCGATCAACATCAGTCCGCGCCAGTTCAAGGCGGCGTCCTTCGTGTCGGACATCATCGCCGAGCTGGAACGCCACCGCGTGCCCCCGGGGCGGCTCAAGCTGGAGATCACCGAGCGCCTCGCCATCGACGCCTTCGAGAGCTCCATCGACAAGCTGCGTGCGCTGCGCACGTACGGGCTGCAGATTTCGCTGGACGATTTCGGCACGGGCAATTCCTCGCTGCGCTACCTGACCAAGCTGCCGCTCAGCCAGCTCAAGATCGACAAGACCTTCGTCGACGACCTCGCCTCCAGTCCGCGGGCGCGCACGGTGGTGCAGACCATCATCGCGATGGGGCGCGGGCTGGCGCTGGAGGTGATCGCCGAGGGCGTGGCCACCGAGATGCAGCGCGCATGGCTGGCTGCCGAGGGCTGCCACGCCTTCCAGGGGTTCCTGTTCAGCACGCCGCTGCCGCTCGAGCGCTTCGAGCCGATGGTCGGCATCTGGACGCCGGCGCGGACGGCCTGACTGCCGGTTCCGGTACCGCCACCCAAGGCATTTGCTGAGCGGTCATGCAGCGGGCCGCGGTCCATCCTGCGCAAAGGCTTGCATCAACCGGTCCCATGCCTGCGGCTCGGCATGCCGGCAAAGCAGTGCCGTGCACCGGTCGAAACCCATGGCCATCGGTGCTCCGCAAGAATCTCGACGTATGGCGCGAACCAGCGCTAGTCATCGAGCATCGTTGCCCGCAGGTTGACGATGTCCGTGCCGGAGATGCAGAGGAACAACCAGTTCTTGCAGCGCGGGCAGCCGGTGCGAACGGTTTATCGCGGGCCGGGGTTCGCCAGCAGGGTTTCCAGCACAACCTGCTGTTCAAGCATCGCCTGCCCGGTGGCAAGCAGCTCCAGGCGTTGGTCATCCCGGCGCAGGCGGAAGTCGAGGGAGCGCGCTTCGGACAGGTCGCCGGCCGTTGCGGACTGTCGCAGCCTTTCGGCGATGCCTGCCTGTAGAGCCGCGCTCCTGGTCAGCTCGACACGCTGCCGCTGCAGGATCGCGCGATCCTGCAGCAGGCGTGCGATGGCGGACCTGGCCTGGGCGAGGCGCAGCGTGTATTCGTCGTGCAAGGCCTGGCGCGTCGCCTTTGCGATGGCCACGTTGCCGCGGTTGCGATTGAAGAGCGGCAGGGTCAGCGAGACCTGGAAGCTGCGCGAGCTGATGGCGTCGGTGTCGCGGCCTCTGGAAAAGCCGACGTCGATCGATGGGAACTGCTGCCAGATCGCACGCCGATAGCGGATGTCCGCGCTCTCGTAGCCCGCCTGCAGTGCCAACAGGTCGGGGCGGCGCTGCGCGAGCGTGGCCAGCTCGCGGGCGATCTCGGCCTTGCTGGGTGCGGGCCTTGCGGCAGGTGGCAGCAGCGTCAACGTCGCGTCCGGCGACAGGCCGAGCAGGGCATCCAGCGCCTGCCGGCTCGCCAGCAGTTGCCGCGCCATGCCGTCCCGGCGCGACTGCACGGCCTGCAGCGCGGCCTGGTCGAGGCCGAGCTGGGCCAGCGACACGTCGCCATGCCGTTGCGCTTGCGCCAGTTGCGCGTGGAAGCGCCCGCGCTGCCGCACCTCGTCGCGCAGCACGCCCAGCATCTTCGCCTGGTAGACGCAGCGCACGAACAGCTGTCGGGAGGCGGCGATCACCTGCCACTCCTGCCAGAGCAGGTTCAGGTCCACCTGCTTCGCCGAGGCCCGCGCAGCACGCACATCAGAGGCGTGGGAGAGCAGCGCCGTGAGATCGTAGGTCAGGCCGGCGCTGTAGGCCGTGCTATCGGCGGGGCCGCTGGTCGGGTAGCCGCGCGAGACATCCAGCACCGGATCCGGCAGCAAACCAGCGGCAAAGGCCTGCGCGTGCGCGATGCCGCGCTGGTCCCGGGCGATCTTCAGCATCGGGTTGTTGGCGACCGCCAGCATCGCCACGTCGGTCATGTCCAGGCCGCGGGATGGATCGAAAACATGCTTGCGCAGGGCCGGGATCGGCATCGATGCCGGGTCGACCTTGAGGTCAGCGACCTTGTCCGGCAGGCGGGCATGCTGCGCGAGCGGCAGCGGCTGATAGGTCGCGCAGCCGGCCAACATCGTGCACAGGGCAATGCCTGTCGCGGCGGCAAGGGCATGTGTGCCCGGGCTGAGCGCAGCGCCGATGGCGCGCAGTCGAAACCCGTCGCGATGATCGTTAGGCCCTTTCGCCATGCGGCTACGCCCGGTGCGAACGGGCAAGGCTTTGTCGCGCCATCTCGACAGGAGGCGCCTCATGTCCGCGTTCCCCAGCGGAGATAGAGCGCGGGCAGCAGGTTGGTCGAAAGCACCGCGCTCCACAGCACGCCGCCCAACACCACGATGGCCAGGCCCTGCTCCGGCGCGGCGCCCGTGCCCAAGCCCAGCGCGGTCGGCAGCATGCCCAGCACCGCGGTGAGCGTGGTCAGCACGATCGGGCGCAGGCGCTCGTGCACGGCCCGGCGCACGGCGTCCTCGCGCGGCATGCCCTGCTTTTCGTGGGAGCGCACGTAAGCCAGCAGCACGATGCCGTGGTTGAGGCTGACGCCGACCAGGGTAAGCAGGCCGATCAGGCCGGTGGCGTTGAGCCCCACGCCGGAGACGGCCAGCGCCAGCGCGGCGCCGGTGAAGGCGAGCGGCGCCTGCAGCAGCAGGATCACCGGCAGCCGCCAGCCGCCGAACTGCAGCGCCAGGATGCCCAGGGTCAGCAGCAAGGCCAGCAGCACCGCAAGCCCCAGCGCTTCGGCGGTATGGATCAGCTCGGGATACATGCCGCCGAATTCGATGCGGTATCCGGCCGGCCATCGCACCGATGACAGCGCGGCCCTGGCGGCGGCGATGGTGCTGCCCAGCGGACCGGTCGGCGTGGCCATGATGCTGAGCGCGCGCTCGCCGTCGATGTGTTCCAGCTGGTTGGGCTGCGCCTGCAGCGTCAGCCGCGCCAGGTGCGACAAGGGCATCCAGCCGTGCGGGCCGAGGATCGGTTCGCGGCCCAGCGCGGCCAGGCCGAGGTAGCGCGCGTCGGCCTGGCGCAGGTACAGCTCGCGCTGGCTGGCGCCGTAGGGCAGGGTCGCCAGCACGCGGCCGTGCAGCAGCAGGTCGAGCTGGTCGCCGAGTCCGGCGGGCGTCAGCCCGGCGCTGCGCAGCGCATCCATGCGCGGCGCGATCTGCAGCTGGGTCACCGGGTAGGCGTCGTTGTTGAAGATGTCGGTGAGCGCAGGCACCGTGCGCAGCCTGGCCGCAACGGTTTCCGACAGGCTGCGCAAGGTGTCGATGCGGTTGCCATAGAGCAGCACCTCGAACGGCTGCGGCAGGCCCGAGAGGCTCTCGCCCACGCGCTCGATGGTGGGCGTGTCGATGCTCTGCACCACGCCCGGCTGCCGGGCGACGTCGTGCAGGTGGTCGGCGATGCGGTCGAGGCTGTTGGCGTCGAAGCCCGGCTTGAGCACGATCTGCATCTCGCCGGCGAAACTGTGCTCGGTGTACGCCGATTGCTCCGGCGAGCCGTTGCGCACGAACACGTGCGCCACCGCTGGATCCGCCTGCAGGGCCTCGCTCATGCGCCGCGACACCGCGATGGCCTCGTCCAGCGAGGTGCCGGGTGCGAAGGTGAAGCTGTCGAGCAGCACGCCCTCGTTGGGCAGCGGCAGGAAGTTCACCGGCACGATGGCCAGCGCCCCGATGGCAATCACGAAGGCGACGGCGGCCGCCGCCAGGCTGGCGCCGGGGCGGCGCAGGGTCACGTCCAGCAGCTTGCCGTTGAAGCGGGCGAGCGTATCCATGCAGCGGTGGCTGCTCCGGAACACCCGCCCCACACGCGTGCCGCGATGGCCCAGCACGGCGGGAATCAGGGTCAGCGAAACGAACAGCGACGCAAGCAGCGCCAGGCCCATCGCCAGGGCGAACGGACGCATGAACAGCCCTGCCAGACCCGACACCGCCAGCAGGGGCAGGTAGGCCGCCACCGTGGTGAGCGTGCCGGTGGTGTCGGCGACCGCGATGTCGCTGACCCCGGCCCGCACGCCGTCCCATCCGGCCAGCCCGCTTTCCCAGCGGTGCTGGATCGCTTCGAGCACGATGATGCCGTCGTCCGCCAGCAGGCCCACCGCCAGCGTCAGAGCGCCCAGCGTCAGCAGGTTGAGGCTTTGCCCGAAGGCGTACAGGCCGCCGATGGCGAGCAGCAGGCTGGTGGGGATGCTGAGCGCCAGCACGCCCACGCCATGCTGGCGGCCGAGTATCCAGACCAGCACCAGGATCGCCAGTACGCCGCCGAGCAGCAGGTTGCGCAGCAGGTCGTGCCCGATCAGCGACACCAGGTAGGACTGGCGATAGATCGGCACCCAGGCCACGCCCTGCGGCAGCTGGCCCCGCAGCGACGCCAGGGTGCGCATGACCGCGGTGTCCACCGGGATCGTCGATGCGCCCGGCTGCTTGAACACGATCAGGCCGAGCCCCGACTGGCCGTCGACCTGCACCCCGTAATGCACGGCGGGCGGACCGTCGACCACGCGGGCCAGCGCGCCGAGCGGCACCGCGCCGCCGGGCGCGGGCACGGGAATCCCCAGCACGTCATTGACCTGGACCGGCAGGTGCCGCACTTCCAGCAGCACGTCCTGGTGCCCGAGCGTGGTGCGGCCGGCCGGTGCCAGCACGGCGGCGTGGCCGACCGCCGCCGCCAGCGCGTCCACCCCGACGTGGTGCTGGATCAGCGCCGCGGGATCGGGCTGGATCCAGATCGTGGGTGGCCCTGCGCCGAACAGCTCGACACGTTGCACGCCGGGCACCGCGCGCAGCGCGGGCAGCACATGGGTGCGGATCGCATCCTCGGCCTGCCACAGCGGCACGCCGGCAGGCACCCGCACTCCGGCGTCGAGCACCTCGTTCATCGCGTTGCCCATGATCTCGGCATACGGCGCGACCCGGGGCGGCAGGCTGCCGCGTGCGCGGTCGATCGCGCTGTAGACCGCCTGCAGGTCCAGCTGCGGATTGCTGCCCTGGGTGAAGCGCACGGTGAACTGCGCGCTGCCCTGGGCGATGCTGGTACGCAGGCTGTCCACGCCCTGCAGCCCGAGCAATTGCCCCTCGATGGGCCGCGCGACCAGCGACTCCATCTCCAGCGTGGCGTAGCCCGGCGCATGCACCACCACGCTGATCTGCGGGAAATCGAAGCGCGGTAGCACCTCGGCCGGGATGCGCCACAGCGCATAGGCGCCGTAGCCCAGCAGCAGGCCGAAGGCCAGCACCCACGGCAGCGGACGGCGGAGGAGGGCAAGCCATTTCATCAGTCGGGCGGCGTGTATTGCGCGGCGAAGTGGCGGTGGAAGAGCAGGTAGGCGTCGCGTACCACCACCGGCACGCCGGGCTTCAAGCCGCTCCTGATCACCACGTCATCGCCCCGCGTCGGGCCTGGCGTCACGACCTGGGCCGCCAGCTTGTTGCCCACATCGGTGAGCACGTACCACTTGCCGGCATCGAGGATCAGCGCCTGCGCCGGCACGGCGATCGCCCGTTGAGCATGGCCGGCCCAGCGCACCTCGCCGGTGTCGCCGGCCTGCCAGCCGGCAGGGCCGACCGGTGCGAAATTCAGCACCTGCGCACCATCCGCGGCGCGTGCGGGGAGCTCGGCGACCAGCTTCACCGCGATCGATGCTCCGCCGTCCGCCGGCATGAAACGGCCGACCGAACCGACCGGGTGCGCGTTGCCGAAGCATTCGGCGCGCAGCCACAACTGCCCTTGCGGCAACAGGGTCAGCACAGGCGCGCCGGCCTGCAAGTCGGTGCCGGGCGCGGCCGCTATGCTGCCGACGGTCGCGGCGACGGGGCTGCTCAGGATGGCCTGCGCCTGCAGCGTGCCCAGGGTGGCGCGTGCGGCGGCCTGCCGGCTCAGCACCGTGCCCAGCGCCGATTGCGCCGCGGCCAGCGTCTGGCGGTTGCTGGTCAGCGGATAGGTGCGCTGTACGGATTCAGCGGCGCGCCTGGCCGAGGCGACGGCCTGTTGCGAGGCCTGCAGCTGCGCACGTGCTGCGGCAAGTTCGCCGTCGAGCTGCGGGCCACCGAGGCTGGCCAGCACCTGTCCTGCCGCCACCGCCTGTCCGGGCGCCACCTGCAGGCGCACGATGCGCGCCGCCGTCGCCGCGTGCAGCACCAGCGGCGCGGTGCTCTCCACGCTGGCCCAGGCGCGGCCCTCCGGGCGGTAGGTCACCGCGCGTGCGGGCAGGGTGACCGGGCTGGCGACGACCGGGCCGGTCAACGCAAGCAACAACAAAGCGTGCCAGCGGGTCATGTCCTACGCGTCTCCGCCACGCCTCACCCGAGGCGCCAACGGCCCTCAAGTTTAGGCAGGCCGCCCGGCATTCCGCGATCAAACCCATGACAAAACTGTCATCCGGCGTACGGGTCAGGCGCGCTGCTGTGCAGGCGGCGACGGCGGAAAGCGCAGCGATACCCTGGTGCCGAGCCCGGGCTGACTGTCCAGCGCGACGGCGCCGCCGTGCGCCTCGACGATGCTCTTGACGATGGCGAGGCCCAGTCCGGTGCCTTCGCCGTCGGCATGCCGGCGCGAGGGGCTGGCCTGGTAGAAGCGGTCGAACACGTGCGGCTGATGGTCCGCGGCGATGCCGATGCCGCGATCGGTCACCTGCACTTCGGTGCCGCCATCCGCCTGTGCGCGGAGTTCGACACGGATGTCCTCGCGTGCCTTCGAATGCTGGATGGCGTTGGCCAGCAGGTTGGTCAGCGCGTGGCGGAACAGCAACGGGTCGGCGTGCACCCGCGCGTTGCCTTGAAGCTGGATGCCCAGCCCGCGCGAGCTGGCGCCGGGCAACTGCTGGGCAATGACCCATCGGCACGCCTCCGCGCCATCGAACGCCTCGACGTGCAGCGCGGCGTCGGCGCGTTCGGCGCGCGCCATGAACAGCAGGTTGTCGACCAGGGCGTGCAGTCGTCGGCACTCCTCCAGGTTGGACTCCAGCGCTTCGCGGTACTCGCCGCCGCTGCGCTCGCGCAGCAGGCACACGTCGAGCGAGCTGCGCATGTTGCTCAGCGGCGTGCGCAGCTCGTGCGCGAGGTCGGAGGAAAAGCGCGAGAGGCGGCCGAATGCTTCCTCCAGGCGGATCAGCATCGAGTTGAACACCGCGACCAGTTCGTCCAGTTCGCGCGGCCAGGGCGGGTCGGTGGGGATGCGTGCCGACAGGTGCTTCGGGGTCACCTCGCGCGCGGCGTTGGCGATGCGCTTGAGCGGTGCCAGCGCGTGCTCGGCCACGAAATACCCGGCCACGACCAAGGCCGGGGTCAGCAGCGCGAAGGCCAGCCAGATGGCGCGCCGCAGTTCGGCCAGCAGGGCGGCGTCGCGCGTCACGTCCATGGCGATCTGCACCCGTAGCGGTGCCGCCAGCCCGGAGGCGTGCAGCGTGGTGGTCGCCAGCGCATACGCGCGGGCGCCGGCTCTCAGCATGCGGATGGCGTCGGGCGCGGAAGGCGATTCGGCGAACACCCCTGGCGGCAGCGCCTCCTGCATGCCCGGCGTTTCGCCCAGGATGCGGCCGGCGCCGGACAGCACCCGGGCCTGGTACTGGCGCACGTCGCTTTCGTCGGTTTCCTTGGCGATCTCGCGCAGCAGGCTGCCCGGCTGGCCGTGGCCGTCGTCCAGGTCGGTCTGCATTTCCGCCGTCTTCGCGCGCAGGAAGCGCTGGTGCTCCGCATTGAAGGTCGCCGAGAGCTGCCACATCACCATGCTGGCGAGCAGCGCCATCGCGGCCAGCACCACCAGGGTGTAGAGCAGGGTGAGGCGCCCGCCGATCGAGGACGTGCGGCGCGGGCGCTCAGTCGTCATGGGCGTCGAGCACGTAGCCCACGCCGCGCACGGTCTGCAGCAGCGGCGTAGGGAAGGGCGCGTCGACCTTGGCGCGCAGCCGGCGCACCACGACATCCACCACGTTGGTCTGCGTGTCGAAGCACACGCCCCAGACGCTTTCGGCGATCAGCGTGCGCGACAGCACCCGTCCACGGTGGCGCGCCAGCAGGAGCAGCAGGGCGTATTCCCTGGGCGTGAGCTGCAGCGGCCGGCCGGCGCGTTCGACGCGGTGGCGCAGCAGGTCGAACACCAGGTCGCCGACGCGCAGGCCGTTGTCGCCGGCCACGGACTCCGCCTGCCTGGCGATGTTGCGCACCCGCGCCACCAGTTCGGCGAAGGCGAACGGCTTCACCAGGTAGTCGTTCGCGCCGAGCTCGAAGCCGCGCACGCGGTCTTCGACGTGGTCGCGCGCGGTGAGGAACAGGATGGGGGTGCGGTTGTTCTCGCCACGCAGGGTCCTGACCAGGGCCCAGCCGTCGAGACCCGGCAGCATGACGTCGAGCACCGCCGCGTCGAACGCGTGCTCGCGCAACAGGCCCAGCGCCGCGTTGCCGTCTTCGACCGCTTCGACGGCAAAGCCGAGTTCGCGCAACCCCTGCGCCACGTAGCGCCGCGTCTTGGCCTCGTCTTCGGCGATGAGAATCCGCATGGTCGTGCAGCCTTGGTTCCGTCGCGATCAACGCGCAACAGGCTGACAGCAATCAGGACCGGCGCCAACCTGCGGTCGTCCCGCGATAGCCGGCGCCAGCACGAGCGGCACGCACGCGTGGATCCGGGGGCGAGGTCAGTGGTCGTTGATCTCCAGGATCGCACCGGCGCGCGGATCGCACACGAACACGTGGCCGTCGTTGTCGTCGGCGACGCAGTGTGCGTGTTGCGCGGTCTTGTAGCGGGCGATCGGCTTCAGCGCGCCCGAGGCAGCCACATCGAAAATCGTGAGGTCGGCCGCCCTGGCGCCGGGCACGTACAGGTGATGCAGCCTGGAGCTGTAGCGGATGATGTCGATACCGGCACCGGCGGGCGCACTGGCCAGCACCTTGCCGTTCTCGGCCGGTGCCAACGTCACCACCTTGCCTTCGCCGCAGGCGACGAAGACGTGGTTGTCGGCTTCATCGATGGCGATGCCGTTGGATCCCTTGCAGGTGTTGGGCCACTCGGCCAGCACCTTGTGCGTGGTGAGGGCCATCTCCACCGTCTTGTTCTTCCACAGGTTCGAATAGGCCCGGTTGCGCTGGTCGTCGATCTCCAGCGACTCCGGTCCGCCGGCCACGTGGATGACCGATGCCGGCGTCAGCACGGGCCTGGGTTCAACCGAGAGCTTGAATGTCTGGATCTGCGCCTTGCCGGGCTCGGACACCCAGATTTCGTGGGTCCGCGCGACGTAGCGGATGTAGTCCGGCCCGCTCGCCAGCGGGGTGCGCCCGACCACGGCGTGTGTCTTCGGGTCGATCGTCACGATCTCCGTGGGGTCATGGTCGCTGGCGAACAAATAGCCGTCGGCGTAGATCGCGGAGGTAGTGCCCTCCCGGAACGACTTGACCTTTGGCGCGGCGCTCACACCCGGGATCACGGTCAGCGCATGCGTCACCGGGTCCATCAGGACCAGGTTGCCGGTGGTGCCAGCCGGGATCGTCACGCGACCGAGCTGCGCGGCGTAGCCGATGTCGTCGAAGCCGATCCCGTGGGCGCCGCCAGGAATCCTGATCACCGCGTTCGGTGCCAGTAGCGCGGACGCGGCAAGCAGCGAGAAGGGGGCCGCCGCAGCCAGCAGGGCCGGGGGAAGAAACGCTTTCATGGCTGAACTCCTCGCGCTCAGGCGTCTGCCTGTACCGGAATACGACTTCCAATCGTAACGGAATGCGCCGTCCCCAGAGTGTGCCTGTCGTCATAGGCCACAACGGGGGGGGCAGGGTTTCAGTCGGCTCCGTTGGAGGGTTGGACTCCAGGCCACGGTGCGCGGCGGTCCTCAAAACCGTGGGCGGTGGTCGTGCGTGGAAGTCAACGCCCAAAGCGATGACTGCCTTTTGCAGGTTCCTGAGGCTCGTTGGTGGGAGTCAAGCGCACGGCGTAGCCTTGCCCGCCCCCAAGTCCCTAGGATGAGGCTTTCAGCGGGGTGGGGAATACTGATGCTTGATGCGTACGTTGAGCATGACGCCACGGGTCTGGCGGCGCTGATTGCACGCCGCGAACTGTCTGCCGCCGAGGTGCTGGAGGCCGCTCTGGCTCGCGCCGCCAAGGTCAACCCCGGACTGGCGGCCATCTGCCTGCCGATGGAGGATATCGCCCGCGCCCGAGTCGCCGGTCCGCTGGCCGGTCCGTTCGCCGGTGTGCCGTTCCTGCTCAAGGATATGGCCCAGGACTATGCGGGTGTACCCAGCCCGACCGGAAGTCGCGCCCTGCGCCACTGGGTACCCGACCACCACAGCGAGGTGGTGCGGCGGTTCCTGGCCGCCGGCCTGGTGGTGTTCGGGAAAACCGCTTCGCCAGAATTCGCGTTGAAGGCCGAGACTGCGCCGCGGGTGTGGCCGCGACCCACGCGCAACCCATGGGATTTGTCCCGCACGCCGGGCGGCTCGTCAGGGGGCGCGGCCGCCGCCGTGGCCGCCGGCATCGTGCCGATCGCCGGCGCCTCGGATGGTGGCGGCTCGATCCGCATTCCAGCCGCCTATTGCGGGCTGTTCGGGCTACGTCCCTCGCGTGGACGCGTGCCCAACGGGCCGGACGAGGCTGAGCACTGGGAGGGCGCCTCCAGCCAGCACGTGATCAGTCGCAGCGTGCGCGATTCGGCGCGCATGCTCGACGCGATCGCTGGACCGGAGCAGGGTGCGCCGTTCACTATCGCGCCACCCGCCGGGTCGTGGTCAGAGGCGATCACGCGTCCGCCGCGGAGCCTGCGTATCGGCTTCAGCACGCGCTCGCCGCTGGGAACAGCCGTACATCCGCAGTGCGTGGCGGCGACCCACCGGGCGGCCAAACTCCTGGCCGATCTCGGCCACCACGTTGAGGAAGCTGCACCGGTCATCGATGGCCGCGAGCTCGCGCGCTGCTACGTCACCATGTATTTCGGTCATACCGCCGCCGCCATCGCCCAGGCGCGAGAACTCACCGGTGCCGGCGACGGCGAGTTCGAGCTGGAGACGCGTATCCTCGGCCTGCTCGGACGTACCCTGGGTGCAGGGGAGTACGTGCGCAGCCACGCGCGATGGAACGGCTTCAGCCATGCGCTAGCCGACTTCCAT
This sequence comes from Rhodanobacter sp., assembly GCA_027450005.1. GTDB lineage: Bacteria > Pseudomonadota > Gammaproteobacteria > Xanthomonadales > Rhodanobacteraceae > Rhodanobacter_A. The sequence goes on from DAIDKO010000030.1 coordinate 97,885, forward strand.
CGGCGCTATGACCTGTATCTGACCCCGACGACGGCCCAACCGCCGAACCGTATCGGTGAACTGGATACGCCGCCTGCGCAGCGGTGGCTTGCGCATCTGGTGCTGGCGCTGCGCGCCGGGCGGCTGCTGATGCTCACCGGCATGGTCGATGCACTGGTCGAGAGCAGCCTCTCGCGCGTGCCGTTCACGCAACTGTCCAACCTCACCGGGACGCCGAGCATGTCGGTGCCAATGCACTGGGCGGCCGTCGACGATATCGGGTCGGACCTGCCGTTCGGCGTGCAGTTTGTCGCGCCGTGTGGCGACGAGGCGACGCTGCTCCAGCTTGCAGCGCAACTTGAGTTGGCCGCGCCATGGCAGCAACGTCGTCCAACGCTGAAGTAATACGTCGGATCGGCCCCCTCAGGAGCAGAGCCGGCCTGCCCGCGCGGACCATGGGGCGACCGCGCGGCCGTTCCAGAACGACCTGATCCCAGTGGTGCCAAGGCCACTGGCGCCAGCTGAACGCCGGAATGTTCGGCGGGACGATCACGCCTTGGCCTGGCGTAGTGGGGGTGGAAATGCGGCAGCTGCGCACAGCGACAGGGTTGATCACCCGACGCAGTTCGTCATGATCAGCCCGCCGAAGCAGCAGTCAAGCAGGTGCCACAACACGCACACTTTGCTTGGTGTAGAGCAAAGTAGGTACGCCGGTAGCCGGATCAGCGGCTAAGCGCCTGTCCTGCGAGGGCGGCGACATCGCTTTGACAAGCAAAGTGTGTACATGAGCGGGCAGGCATAGGAAGTTCGCGTCCGTGTTGACGTCGGCGCGCTGCCCGAAGTCCGCCCACACAAAATCGTGGACAGGCTCTCGCTCAGGGGCCTGTCGGTAGGGCCTTGGGACTTCACCGCGCCGGTTTGACACCAATGTTTGTACATCGCACTTGGCACCAATGTTTGTGCAACGTGCACAAACATTGGTGCCATGCCCAAAAGTCATGCCTAGGTCGCCCATGACTTCCGGCGCATGTTGCTAGTGTGAACTAAACACTATGCTTTAGTCCAAGCTATACAGCAGGGCGGGCATGCGGTGCACGAGATCGACGGCCAACTGAAAAAGTTCCAGAAGGAGTTGTCGGCCGGCACGGTGTCGCTGGTGCTGCTTGCCGTGCTGGGGCAGTCGCGCCAGCCGTTGTACGGCTACCAAATCGCCAAGCGGCTGGAACAGGCGGGCGAGGGCGTGCTGGCCGGCAAGCAGAGCGCGCTTTACCCGGTGCTGCGCAACCTGGAGGGCGCGGGCCTGCTGGCCAGCGAGGTGGAGCCCTCGGTGAGCGGTCCGCCGCGCCGCTATTACCGCATCACGAAATTCGGCCGCGAGGTGTTGCGCGAGTGGATTGCCGCGTGGAACGCCAGTCGCGATTCAGTAGACAAGGTCCTGCAAGGGGAGCTGTGATGACCACGCCGCGCACCATCAACGAATATCTCGAACAATTGCGCGCCGCCCTGCGCGGCGCCGATCCCGCGTTGATCCAGGACGCGTTGTACGACGCCGAGGAACACCTGCGCGCCGAGCTGTACGAGCGTCCGGGCCGCGATGAGGCCGCGATGCTCGCGCAAGTGGTGGAGAGCTACGGCGCGCCGGAAGAGGTGGCGGAGATCTACCGCGACCAGGAGATCCGGATCCAGCGTGCGATCCGCCCGCCGCCGCCGCCGAAGCGTCGCTCCGTCGCCGGCCGCTTCTTCGGCGTGATCGCCGATCCGCGCGCGTGGGGCGCGCTGTTCTACCTGTTGTTCGGGCTGGTCACCGGCATCGCCTACTTCACCTGGGTAGTTGCTGGTCTCTCGATGTCGCTGGGATTCTCGCTGCTGATCATCGGCCTGCCGTTCATCGTGGTGTTCTTCGGCAGCGTGCGGGGCCTGGCGCTGCTGGAAGGGCGCCTGGTGGAAACCATGCTGGGCGTGCGCATGCCGCGGCGGCCGCCGTATCCGCCGAAGGACATGACGTTGTTCCAGCGTATCGGTGCGATATTCACCGACCCGCGCAGCTGGAGTTCGATGCTTTACGCGTTGCTGTTGCTGCCGCTGGGCATCTTCTACTTCACGCTGGTGGTGACCTGGCTGGCCGTATCGCTGAGCTTTGCCGCCGCGCCTGTGCTGAAGTTGGTGGCTGGGTTCGGAGGTTGGGACATCGGTACTTGCAGCGGCCTGTCCGACTCGGCCTGCCGCGGCATCGAGTGGCTGAATGGCTGGGGTGGTGCGAGCGTGCTCTGCATGCTGGGCGTGCTGCTGTTCTTCGTGTTGCTGCATGTGGTGCGCGCCTTGGGCTACCTGCATGGCCAGTTCGCCAAGCACCTGCTGGTGCGCAGGGCTTGACCATGGACACGACGCATGCGCTGGGCCTGTTGGCAGGCGAGTGGGAGGGCGAGGAGACCCTCGCCACCACGCGCTGGGGCGAGGGCGGCCAGGCCCGCGCACGCGTCTCCGCCCGGCTGGATCTCGGCGGCCGCGTGCTGCTGATGGACTACCGCGAAGAGCGCGACGGCCGCCCAGCGTTGCAGGCACACGCCGTGTTCACCGCCGGCCCCGGCCATGACGAGTACGCGCTGTATTGGTTCGACAGCTACGGTTTTGTTCCCGCGCAACCCGCGCCGGGGCACTGGGATGGCGAGCGGCTGGTGTTCCTGCGCAGTTCGCCGCGGGGACAGACGCGACACACCTACATGTTGCGCGGCGAGGCCTTCGCGCTGACGCTGGAGAGCTCCTTCGACGGCGGCGTGCGCTGGGAGCCGGTAATGCAGGGCAGTTACCGGCGGACGACCTGAGCGTCGCCCTTTCCCGTATGCGGGAGAAGTATGCCCTTGGTCCGGTTGACCCCGCCGCGCCGGCTTTCTACGCTGCCCCGGTGCGCCACTGCGCGCTCATCGGGGGAAAACATCATGCGCTTGCGCCGCTCCTGGCTTCCGGTTTTCCTGCTCGCCTCGCTGGCGGCCTCCGCCGCCGACGCGCCGATCCAGGGCTTCCCGCCCGCGTTGCCCGCCGCCGACCTGGTGCTGCGTGACGCCAGCATTGCCACGCTCGATCCCCTGCAGCCGCATGTGCAGGCGTTGGCGGTGAAAGACGGCAAAATCGCCTCGCTGGGCAGCGACGCCGAGATCGCCCGCTACATCGGCCCGCATACCAGGGTGATGGACCTGCACGGCGCCTTCGTCGCGCCGGGGTTCATGGAAGGCCACGGCCACCTGCTGGATACCGGCGAGTCGCTGATGGAACTGAACCTCGGCGAGGCGCCCAACTGGGACGCCATCGTGGCGATGGTGAAGGCCGCGGTGGCCAGGGCCCGGCCGGGCGAGTGGATCGTCGGCCAGGGCTGGCAGCAGAGCAAATGGAACAAGGTGCCGCAGCCCAACGTGGACGGACTGCCGCTGCCGGCCAGCCTCGACGCGGTGTCGCCCCGCAATCCGGTGCTGCTGTCGCATACCAGCGGCCACGCGATCTATGCCAATGCGCTGGCCTTGAAGCTTGCCGGCATCACGCACGACACGCCCGACCCGGCCGGCGGCAGCATCGTGCGCGATGCGCAGGGCAATGCCATCGGCGCGTTGCGCGATACCGCGGGCGATCCCGTGTTCGCCGCCTACAACCGCTATCTCGCCACCTTGCCCCCGCAGGAGCTGGCGGCGCACAAGGAGCAGGCGCTGAAGCTCGCCATGCAGAACGAGGTGAGCAAGGGCGTCACCGGTTTCGTGGACATGGGCGAGGATTTCAGGACGGCCGACTGGATGAAGCAGCAGGCCGCCGAGGGCTTCCCGCTGCGTCTCTACGTCAACATCGCCGGCGAGCCGGTGGCCGCGCTGGACGCGAACCTGGCGAAATACCGCACGCTCGGCTATGCCGACGACCACTTCACCCTGCGCGGCGTCGGCGAGATCCTCTCCGACGGTGCGCTGGGCACGCACAGTGCGTGGTTCCTCAAGCCGTACACGGATGCGCCCGGCATCAGCGGCAAGAACGTGGTGGCGATGCACGACATCCGGCAGATCGCCCGGATCGCCGCGCGCGACGGTTTCCAGCTTTCCGTGCATGCCATCGGCGACCGAGCCAACCGCGAGGTGCTGGACGTGTTCCAGCAGACCTACGCGCAGGACCCGGCGGCGCACGCGCTGCGCTGGCGCATCGAGCACGCGCAGCACCTCGATCCCGCCGACATCCCGCGCTTCGCGCAGCTCGGCGTGATCGCCTCGATGCAGTCCATCCACGCCTGCTCCGATGCGCCGTACGTGATTCCCCGCCTCGGCGAGCAGCGCGCCGAGCAGGGCGCCTACGTGTGGCATTCGCTGATCCAGAGCAGCGCGATGGTGCTGGACGGCAGCGACACCCCGGTGGAGGACACCAACCCCATCGCGGGCTTTTATTGCGCAGTGACCCGCGACGACGGCCGCGGCCAGCGCTTCTTTCCGGCACAGGTGAAGACCCGCATGGAAGCCTTGCGCTCCTACACCTGGAACAACGCCTACGCGGTCTTCGAGGACCGCCAGCTAGGCTCGCTGAGCCCCGGCAAGCTCGCCGACATGGTGGTGATCTCCGGCAACCTGCTGACCCTTCCCGCCGACCAGATCCTGCGCACCCGGGTGCTCTACACCCTCGTCGGCGGCAAGCTGGTGTATGAGCGGAAGGGCGCCGAGGCATGGCGCAGCGGGCAGTTGTTCAAGGCGATGCCGGAGTTCGACCACGTGAATTGAGGGCGGCACCCACCCTCAGTAATCCCGCACGTCCAGCACCATGAAGCCGTGCGCGCCGTAGTCGCCGTGCGGCGGCCACGGCAGCGCGTTCAGCGCATCGGTGCCTGCCGCCCACGGCTCGTTGTCGAGCAGGACTTCGCAGCGCGTTTCGCCTACCGCCGTGCGGCGGTACACCAAGCGCAGCCAGTGCAGGCCGGCGGGCAGGGCTTCGCGTTGCCATGCGGTCTCGATCGCCTTCGGTACCTGCTCCAGCATCTCCAGATCGGTGATGTCCGCACCGTGCAGGGTGAAGGGGCCGGCGAACACGTCCCAGGTACGGGCGGCGGTTTCCCACGCGGTGATCGTCAGCTTGCGGTCGTCGGTGACGTACCAGCAGGCGGTCAGCAGCGGATGCAGCGCGCTGTGCTCGAACGCGCGCAGGGCGGCCATGCAGCCTTCCGCGTCGTTGCCGTGGCCGGCGAAGCTTTCCTCGATGCAGCGTTCCTCGCTGAGCACGACGTCGATGTCGAGATGCCCCGGCGCGTCGGCCGAGCCCGCGTGCCACTGGGCGCGCACGGAGGGGAAGTCGCCATCGGTGGTCAGCCAGCCGTCCTCGTCGGCGTCGAGCTCCACGCCGTTTCGCTCGAACAACCGCAACAGGTATTTCTGCAGTGCCGCGCTATCCATCGTCATTCCTGCGGGTGGGTGGTGTGGGTCGAGGGCAATTCGCGCCAGGTCAGGTACAGGCGAAGGTCGAATTCCCGCTGGTGGTAATCCGGCAGCATGTGCTGGCACAGCTGGTAGAACGCCTTGTTGTGCTCGCGTTCCTTCAGGTGCGCCAGCTCGTGCACCACGATCATCTGCAGGAACTCCGGCGCGGCGGCCTTGAACAGGCTGGCCACGCGGATCTCCTTCTTCGCCTTGAGCCGGCTGCCCTGCACGCGCGAGATCGCGGTGTGCAGGCCCAGTGCGCGCTGCACCACGTCGAGCTTGCTGTCGTACAGCACCTTGTCGATGGCCGGCGCCTGCTTCATGTGTTGCTGCTTCAGCGCAGCCACGTAGCCGTACAGCGCCTTGTCGCTCTGCACGTCATGGCGATCCGGGTAGCGCGTGACCAGGTGTTCGCCGAGGCGCTGTTGCGCGATCAGCTGGCGCACCTTGTCCTGCACGCCGGGCGGGTACGCCTGGAGGTATTTCAGCGGGGTCATCCACACATTCTCGCATTGCGCCGATGCGCGGGTGTCGCATGAGCCGTTCGCGGCGGCGCGGATGCGTCGTGGCAGGGCAGGGTGCGCGGTGCGGGTCCGGAATCCCGCATGCCCGGTCCGTGGGCAAGCGGCCTTCGGCAGGCGCCTAGACCAGCCGCAGGTCCCTCGGCTTGGCCTGCGGGAACACCGTCTGCAACTGGCCGGCGTTCAGGCCCCACAGCCGCGCGAACAGGCCGCCCAGCACGTCGCGGTAGTCGTTGAGCACCGGGTAGTCGCGGTTCTGGAACAGGTTCGGCTGGGTCACCGCGAGCTGCTCGCCGGCGATGCGGCCGCCGGCTACCTTGCCGCCCAGCACCCAGTGCACGGTGCCGTGGCCGTGGTCGGTGCCGCGGTCGCCGTTCTCGCGGAAGGTGCGGCCGAACTCGGAGAGCACCACCACGGTGGTGTCGTTCCAGTCGTCGCCCATCGCGTCGGCGTAGGCGGCGAGGCCTTCGCCGAGGTTCTTCAGGTTGTAGGCGAGGCCGCCCTTGGTGCTGCCCTGGTTGACGTGGGTGTCCCAGCCGCCGACATCGACGAAGCCGAGCCGGTACTGGTCGCGCATCAGGGTGGCGATACGCCGCGTTTCGGCGGCGAAGTTGTGCGCGCTGGGCGCGCCGCGGCTGGCGGCGATCATCTCGTTGCGCAGGTCGGCGGACACGGTCTTGGGCAGGGTGAGGCCGTCCGCGCTGGCCTGCGCCAGAGGCGTGCCCTTGTACATGCCGGCGAGGATCGCCGCCTGCCGCTCGTTGAAATGCGCCTTGGGGTCGCCCTTCAGCGAGATGTTGGGAATGTCGTGCCGCGCACCCTGGAAACTCAGCGGGAGGTTGTTGGTGAAGGCGATCGCCGGCGTGGCCTTGTCGAGCACGCCGGAAAGCCGCGCGAGGAAGCCGGAGCGGTAGTTGGCCACCGGCCCCAGCGGCTCGCCGCGCTCGATGTGGTCCTGCGTCTCGAAGTGGCTGCGCGTGAGGTCGTTGGTGCCGGCGAACGGGATGAAGGCGAGCTGCTTCTTCTGCCACAGCGGCAGCAGCGAATCGCGCACCACCGGGTTCAGGCCCCAGCCCGTGTCCAGCGCCACGGCGCTGTCCGGATTGCCCGGGTCGGGCCTGGCGATGGCGAGGGTGGGGCGCGACGCGTAATAGAAATCGCTGCCACAGGGCACCAGCAGGTTGTTGCAGTCGTAGCCGCCGCGCAGGAACACCAGCAGGAAGCGCGGCGAACTCGCCGGCGCGGCGAACAGCCGGCTGGAAAACGACAGCGTGGACGCAGCGGCTGCGCCGGCGGCAGCGAGCAGGAATTCGCGACGGTTCATGGCGTCACCTCAGCGGTAGTTGAAGTCGGGCGAGGACAGCAGGAAGGTGTTCCACTCCATCGGCGACCTGGCCTTGGCCAGCGCGTCGCGGGTGGCGTCGGAAAGGACGGGGGCGATCGCGTCGCGGTACAGCGCGGAGTCCCGGATGTCCGGTGGACCCGGCGGCAACGCGCGCGGGGCGTTGTCGTCGGCATCCGTGAACAGCCGGTTGCGGCCGCTGCCGATCACGCGCGCGAAGTCGAAGCGCTTGCTCATCTGGCCCGAGCCGGTCCAGCTCGCCGAATCCAGCGGCCAGCCGTCCGGCGTGATGCGGCCGTACAGCGGCTCGCCCATCTGGCGCAACCAGTTCACCAGCGGCACCGCGTTGGGGATGGGCTGGCCGTCGTAGGTCAGTCGCATCGCGGAAACCAGGAAGCGCATCGGGTCTTTGAACTTGTGCCCGCCTACGGCGGCGGCCTCTTTCGAGAGGAACATCGTGCGCAGCACGGCCGCGATGTCGCCGTCGCTGCGCTGGAAGGTGCGCGCCATGGCATCCACCAGCGCGGGCGAGGGCTTGTCGGCGATGAAATACTCGGCGAGCTGTTGCGAGACAAAGTGCGCGCAGGCGGGCTGGTGCACGATCAGGTCCACCGCCTGCTCGATCTCGGCGTAGCCGCTGCCCTTGATGGTCTGGCCGAGGAACACCTTGTCGCCGAAATCGTGCCTGGCCGGGATGAAGGCGAACAGGCCGTCGCGCACGACGCCGGGCCGCCCGCGGCCGAAACGCCCGCCGCGCATCGCCAGCTTCGGTGGCAACAGGCCGGCGCCGGTGAGCACGCGCATCAGCTGCTGCACGTCGGCCTGCGTGTAGCCCGAGCCCACGCCCAGCGTGTGCAGCTCCATCAGTTCGCGCGCGTAGTTCTCGTTGGTCTTGCCCTTGATGTTGTGCACGTTGTCGAGGTACACCAGCATCGCCGGGCTCTTCAGCGTGGCCATCACCAGGTCGCGGAACTTGCCCAGCGCGTGCGGGCGTATCACGTTTTCCTCGTAGTCGGCGGCGAACACGCGCACCGGGCCCTTGTCCGCGTAGACGCTGAAGTGGTTGAGCCAGAACCACACCAGCTGTTCCTTGAGCTGGTCGCCGCCGTACACCGCGTGCAGCAGCTCGGCCTGGGCGGCCTGCTGGTAAAGCTCGCGACGGTATTGCCCGAGCGCCTTCTTCGCGGCGTCCTTGGCCGGGCCGGCGGGCGTCTTCCGGAACTGCAGTTCGCGATCGCGGAAGTCCGCCCACAGCTGCGGCAGCGGCGTATCCACCACGGGCAGGGCGCGGATCTGCGCCGCCACCTGCGGCGGCAGCGTGTCGTCGCCACCGGCCAGTTGCTCGTCCAGGAAGCGTGTGCGGCCGAGCTCGCGGTAGCGCGCCAGGGTGGCGCTGTCCAGGCCGAACCCGTCGCGGCGCAACCAGGCGATGTCCGAGAGGCTCAGGCCATCCACCTTCGCGGTGACGGTGGACACCGGCATGCGTTGCGCAGGGTGCTGGTTGGCACTGGCCAGCGCGGGCAGGCATCCTAGCAGCAGGCCCAGTGCAGGGCCGAGGCGACGTATCGGTGCGGCAGGCATGCTTCCGTTCTCCGGCGAGAGTGTCGGGTGGGTTCAACGCCGAGCAGGGGCGTGCGGATGACCGCGACCCGGCGATGCGCCCGGCGGATTCGATGGCGATTCATCTTTCGCAGCATCTTGCGCGGCTGGCCTCTCCGCGCCGGTTACCATGCGCGTCCCGCCGGAGTGCCACGATGACCAAGACCTACGACCGCGCCTATTTCGACAAGTGGTACCGCAGCCCCGCGCATGCGGTGGGCTCGCCGGCCGAGCTGCGGCGCAAGGTGGCGATGGCGGTAGCGCAGGCCGAGTACTACCTCGGACGCCCGATCCGCAACGTGCTCGACGTGGGCTGCGGCGAGGGCGCCTGGCGGGCGCCGCTGCGCGCGCTCAGGCCAGGCATCGACTATCGCGGGCTGGATGCCAGCGAATACGTGGTGGCGCGCTACGGCCGCAGCCGCAACATCGGGCTGGCCACGTTCGGCCAACTCGAACACCTTCGCTTCGAAAGCCGCTTCGACCTGATCGTCTGCAGCGACGTGTTGCACTATCTCAAGCCGGTGGAAATCCGCGCAGGCCTCGTCGGTATCGTCGAGATGCTGGAGGGCGTCGCCTTCCTCGAGCTGTTCACCAGTCGCGACGACGTGGAAGGCGACCGGCATGGCTTCGTGTCGCGCACGCCGGCGTGGTATCTGCGCGCGTTCGGCCAGGCCGGATTGCTGCCCTGCGGTTCGCACTGCTACCTGGGGCCGCGGCTGGAACGCCGCATCGCGGCGCTGGAGCGGGCGCAGATGCCGGCGTAGCAGGCAGCCTCCCACAAGCAACATGCAAAGCGCCGCGAGCTTGCAACGCTTGCTTTTGATCTTGCTCCCGCACCTGCGCGTTGGCAGGTGCTCGAAACCGCTCTGTGGCTGGCGCAGGGAACGGTTGTCCCCAAGCAGCGTGGTAACGGCGCGCCTCAGAACTCCAGGTGCGCCCGCACCCCCGCAAACGTCACCGGTCCGCGGTCGCGGTTGTAGCCGGGGTTGCGGATCCACTGCAGGTCGGGGCTGAAGCTGACGTGGGCGAAGGGGGCGTAGCTGTAGTACAGCTCGGCGATTTCCTCCTGCGCATAGTTCAACGCGCCGTCGCCCAGCAGGAAACCGCTGCCGCCTGCCGCGAGGTAGGCACGGTGGTCCGGCGACAGGCCGTTCGCCACGAGGGCCAGGCCGAGATGGTCGGTCGGTCGAGCCCAGTGCGCGCCGGATAGCTGCATGCCGGCCGAGAGCGTGCGGTCGACCTCGGTGTAGGCGAACGACTCGGTGCGGCCATCGTTCCAGCCGGCGCGGAAGAACAGCCCGGTATCGCCGCCGTCGGCCAGCGGCAGTTCGCCGTTGAGTGCGTAGCCGTACTTGTGCCGGCCCGGGCGGTCGTCGGACTGCACCACCGGCACGCCGCCACCGGCCTCGGCCTGCGCCAGCGCGTTGCGGTACACGCCCATCGCGGCGATGTTGCGGAAGGCCAGCAGGCGCAGGGCCCAGCCGTCCGGATCGGGCTGCAGGGTGAGCTGCACCTGCTCGCCGCGCGCACGGCGCAGCGAGCTGACCAGGGTCTGCCCGTTCGCCATCACCGGCATGCGGTACACGCCATAGCGCAGCCGCCAGCCGGGCTCGGCCAGGGCCAGTACCAGGCCATCCGTATAGCCGTGGGTGTCGGCGGCGAAGTCCCAGGCGGTGCCGTTGATCAGCGCCCAGTTCATGAACTGGGTGCGTGCGCTGTTGGCGTAGCGGTTGCGATCGAAATCGTCGCCCACCGACATCTTGCCCAGCTTCACTTCCAGCCGCTGCGCGGCTTGCTGGCCGGGCAGCTGGTCCTGCGCGCGCGTCACCGCTGCCGTGCCGCCGCCCAGCGGCAGCGTCCAGCGCAGATAGCGGCGTGCCACGTAGGCGCGCTTGCTGTTGCCGCCGCTGCCGGAGCGGATCACGTCGCCGTTGACGCCGCCGCCCAGGCCGGAGCCGCCGCTGACGCCGCCGCCCTTGAACATCTCCACGTCGACGTAGAACTGCAGGCGGGCGGGCAGGGCGACGCCGAAATAGGCGCCGAAGGTATCCGAACGGGCCGTGTCACCCTGCGCGCGCAGGCTCAGCGCGCCGGCATAGGGCGAATGCAGCGAGGACTGGTGCTGGTCGATGAAGGTGTATTGCGCGCCCAGCCACTGCGGAATGAACAGTGGGGCGTCGGCGGCGCGGGCATTGCCAACCGGCGCGAGCGTGCCGGCGGTCAGGTAGGCGATGGCGAGCGTAAAGGCGGCGACGCGCGGGTGGAGGAGGTGCTTGAACATGGCTTGGATCCGTGATGGCCGGGCGGGCGAAGGCGGATGCAGGCCGGTCTGTCAGCGGTGCATCGCGCCGGACGCCGTGGTCCGGGGGTGAAATCGGCAGGTGTGCGCCGGGCAGGGCGCAGGCGGAGGTCGACTGTCGCTGGGCATCAGGGGCCTCCGTGGTTTTCGGTGGGATCGTGCCGCACGCGTGTGGCCGGCAGGCGACAGGCGCACAGGGAACGGCGCCTGGCGAGACGGCGCCCGGCGGCGTGGCAGCGACGCGTTGGCGTCGGGGAAGGGAGGTGGTTGAGCACGGTGGGCTCGCCTTTCTGCATGCGCCGGCGGCGCATGGAGGCGGCCCGGGTTCCTCAGTCGAGGAAGGCGCGGGCCGACCGCAGGCGGTCGCAGGCGTTCATCGGGTTGTGCAACGCCAGTGTCCGCCACGGTTCGCGGACATCGGCGCATCGACTGGGATAACTGTCCATTGCTCGCTGGGAGGTGGCCATAGAAGCCATCAGCCGGGCTGAAGGCGCGCGCACTGTAGTTGCGGCCGGAGGGGCTGTCAACGCGTTTGGATGGCCCGGCCCGGGCCCGCTCGACGTAGCGCGCGGGGTATCGCGCGCCGGGGCGCTCCTTGCCTCCGGTGCGATGCATGAAGGCCACCTTGCGGCGGCCTTCCGAGGGATGCGGCGGCTCAGCGGGAGCTGGCCGCCGCGCGATCGTCCGGCGGCGCCTGGCGGGTTGCCGTTGCTGGCTAGTTGTTGTTGCCCAACACCGAACCGATGACGCCGCCGAGCAGGCCGGCGCCGATGCCGGCGGATGCCGCGCGGTTGCCTTCGCCCGGCATGTACTCGGCGATCTGGTGCGCCAGGCGCGAAATCGGCAGGGTCTGCAGCCATACCGTGCCGGGGCCGGTGAGCGAGGCGAGGAAGATGCCGTCGCCGCCGAACAGGGCGTTCTTGATGCCGGGCACGGTGGTGATCTGGAAATTCACCGAGGCCTGGAACGCGCCGACGTGGCCGGGATGCACGCGCAGCGTCTCGCCGGGCGCCAGGTCCTTCTTGATGAGTTCGCCGGAGAGCTCCAGCCACGCGGTGCCGCTGCCGCTGATCCGCTGCAGCAGCAGCCCGGCACCGCCGAAGATGCCTGCGCCAAGCGACTGCTGGAAGCCCACGCCGATGGCGACCTGCGCGGTGGCGCAGAGGAAGCCGTGCCGATGCACCATGTATTCGCTGCCCGGCGCCACCGATACCGGCACGATGTGGCCAGGCACCTTGGTGGCGAACGCCACCACGCCGGGGGACTGCATGGCGCGGTAGTCCGTCATGAAGAAGCTGCCGCCGCCGGCGACCCGTTTGAACATGCCGAACAGGCCCCCGCCACCGCCCATCTGGGTGTGGGTGGTCATCTGGATCGACGCGCTCATCCAGGACAGCTCGCCGCTTTCGGCGAAGACGCTCTCGCCGGGGTCCAGCTGCACTTCGAGCACCGGCATGGTGGTGCCCAGGATATGGGTCTGCATGGTTGAGCCTTCCGTGTGGTGGTTGATGGGGGCGTCCGACGCGCGGGCGCCATGGTGCAGTCGGTGACGATACGCCTCCGGCAAGCAGGCGGTAAGTCCGTCGCGCCTTCCGCTGGGCGGAACTTCCGGGTCGCATGCGTCCACGCCGGGGCGAAGCCCGAGGTTCGCACGCGGGGAGCGGGCACATCGAGCGCGCGCGGGATGCCGGGTTATCCGGCAAACGAAAGGCCGCCTTGCGGCGGCCTTCGGTTGCGTCGCATGCAGCGGCTTGGCTCAGCCGCCGCGCGAAGCCTTCTTGCGGTCGTTCTCGGTGAGGTGCTTCTTGCGCAGGCGGATCTCCTTCGGCGTGACCTCGACCAGCTCGTCGTCGTCGATGAAGTCCAGCGCCTGTTCCAGCGAGAACTTGGTGGCCGGGGTGAGCTGGATCGCGTCGTCCTTGCCCGAGGCACGCATGTTGGTCAGCGGCTTGGGCTTGATCACGTTGACGGTGAGGTCGTTGTCCTTGGCGTGGATGCCGACCAGCTGGCCTTCGTACACGTTGTCGCCTTCGGCGGCGAACAGCTTGCCGCGCTCCTGCAGCGGCCCCAGCGAGTAGGCGGGGGTGGTGCCGCCGGCGTTGGCGATCATCACGCCGTTCTGGCGCTTGGCGATCTGGCCTTCTTCCTTCGGGCCGTAGTGGTCGAACACGTGGAACAGCAGGCCCGAACCCTGGGTGAGGGTCTTGAACTGGTTCTGGAAACCGATCAGGCCGCGCGCCGGGATCATGTATTCGAGGCGCACGCGACCCTTGCCGTCCTGCTCCATGTTCTTGAGCTGGCCCTTGCGCATGCCGAGGCGCTCCATCACCGGGCCCTGGTGGATCTCTTCCACGTCGACCACCAGTTGCTCGATCGGCTCCATCTTCTGGCCGTCGATCTCCTTGATGATCACTTCCGGGCGCGACACCGCCAGCTCGTAGCCCTCACGGCGCATGTTTTCGATCAGAACCGACAGGTGCAGCTCGCCGCGGCCGGAGACCAGGAACTTGTCGGCGTCGGAGCCCTGCTCGACCTTCAGCGCCACGTTGTGCACCTGCTCGCGGTCCAGGCGATCCTTGAGCTGGCGGCTGGTGAGGAACTTGCCGCCGCTGAGATCCTTGTTGCCGGCGAACGGCGAGCTGTTGACCTGGAAGGTCATCGAGATGGTCGGCTCGTCCACGGTCAGCGCCGGCAGCGCCTCGGGGGTGTCCAGCGCGCAGACGGTGTCGGAGATGGTCAGGTCGGCGATGCCGGAGATGGCCACGATGTCGCCCGCCTCGGCGCTGTCCTGCTCGATGCGCTCCAGGCCGAGGAAGCCGAGCACCTGCAGCACCTTGCCCTGGCGCTTCTTGCCTTCGCGGTTGATCACCGCGACCGGCATGTTCTTCTTCAGCGTGCCGCGCTGGATGCGGCCGATGCCGATGACGCCGACGAAGTTGTTGTAGTCGAGCTGGCTGATGCGCATCTGGAACGGGCCTTCCGGATCCACTTCCGGCTTGGGCGCGTGATCCATGATGGCCTGGTACAGCGGGGTCATGTCGCCTTCGCGGACTTCCGGATCGAGGCTGGCGTAGCCGTTCAGGGCCGACGCGTAGACGATCGGGAAATCCATCTGCTCCGGCGTGGCGCCGAGGCGGTCGAACAGGTCCCACACCTGCTCGACGACCCACTCCGGGCGGGCGCCCGGGCGGTCGATCTTGTTGACCACCACGATCGGCTTGAAGCCCATCGCGAACGCCTTCTGCGTCACGAAGCGGGTCTGCGGCATCGGGCCGTCCATCGCGTCGACCAGGATCAGCACGGTGTCCACCATCGACAGCACGCGCTCCACCTCGCCGCCGAAGTCGGCGTGGCCGGGGGTGTCGACGATGTTGATGCGGTTGCCGTTCCACGTGATCGCGGTGTTCTTGGCCAGGATGGTGATGCCGCGCTCCTTTTCCTGGTCGTTGCTGTCCATCACGCGCTCGGCCAGCACGGTGCGCTCGTTGAGCGTGCCGGATTGCTTCAGCAACTGGTCGACGAGGGTGGTCTTGCCGTGGTCGACGTGGGCGACGATGGCGATGTTGCGCAGGTTTTCGATGGACATGGGCGGGGCTCGGGCGACGCGGGGTCGTCACGCAGGTTTCAGAAGGGGTAACCGGTGGATTATACGCGCTTGGGCCGCAATCCGCTCGTGCTTTCGAGCTGCGCTATTCTTCGCCATCCACCTGCCGTACAGCGGCGCTTCGATTCCGATACCAAGCCAGAGGAAGCCATGGCCATCCAAGTCACCCTGCACACCAACCGCGGGCCGATCCGCCTGAACCTGCACGACGAGAAGGCGCCGCTGACCGTGGCGAACTTCGTGAACCTCGCCAATCGCGGCTACTACGACGGCCTGTCGTTCCACCGCGTGATCGCCGACTTCATGATCCAAGGCGGTTGTCCGGAAGGCAGCGGCCGCGGCGGCCCGGGCTACCGCTTCGAGGACGAGTTCCACCCGTCGCTGCGGCACGACAAGCCGGGCGTGCTGTCGATGGCGAACGCCGGCCCGCGCACCAACGGCAGCCAGTTCTTCATCACCCATGGCGCCACGCCGTGGCTGGACGGCAAGCACAGCGTGTTCGGCGCGGTGGTGGATGCAGACGACCAGCAGGTGGTCGACGCGATCCGCCAGGGCGACGTGATCGAGAAGGTCACCCTGGACGGTGACGTCGATGCGCTGCTCGCGGCCAAGGCCGACCGCGTGAAGGAGTGGAACGAAACGCTGGACGCACGCGGCTGAGTTTCCGTGCGGGTGCGCGCCGGGCGCACCTGCGCCGCGCCCGATGCCAGGCCCGGTTGCCCCTCACACCCCATGCAAGGAGATCGACGATGTCACTACTCGACAGTTTGAGCAGTCTGCTTGGCAATGGTCAGGGCGATGCCGGCGGTGCGTCGTCGCTGGTCGACGTGGCCGGCCAGCTGATCCAGCGGGCCGGCGGCGTGCAGGGTTTGGCGACCATGCTGCAGCAGCATGGCCTGGGCGATGCGGTGCAGTCTTGGATCGGCAACGGCGCAAACCAGCCGGTGTCGGCCGAGCAACTCGGGCAGGCGCTGCAGAACGGCGGCCTCGGCTCCGTGGTGCAGGACGCGGCGGACAAGCTGGGCGTGGATCCCGGCCAGTTGATGGGCCAGTTGTCGCAGGTGTTGCCGCATGCGGTGGACCACCTCACGCCCGACGGCCAGGCATCGTCCGGCGGCGGCGGTTTCGATTTCTCGATGCTGGGTGGCCTGGCCGAGAGGCTGCTGGCCTCGCGTGGCGCCTGAGAGTTTGTCTTTGCGATCGTCCCCGATGGCATGAGTCGTATGGGCGGCCATCCATGGCCGCCCTTTGGAATGGATGTTCCAGTCCAGAAAAGCGCGGCAGGGCAACCTGTCGCGCTTTTTGCTGGGCGTCCCGCGGTGCGGATCAGAGGCCGAGGAACTTCAGGCCGAACAGCAGGACCACCGCGCCGACGATGGACATCAGGAAGCCGGCGGTATGGAACTTCGAGTCCGGCGCCGGCTTGCTGAACAGCCGGGCGATGAAGCCGCCGATGATCGAGCCGACGATGCCGATGATCGCGGTGACCCAGAAGCCGTGATGGTCGGCGCCCGGCACGATCCAGCGTGCGATGAGGCCAACGAAGAAGCCGACGATGATGGACCAGATGACGTGGAACATGCGCATTACTCCCCGGGCTGGCTGAAATCCTCGGATGGCAGGGCTTGCCATCGATTCGCCTGACGGCACGCGCATCATGCCAGTGGGGCCGGGGCAGGGCGACCGGTTCCCGCTGTGGCGATCAGGGCAGGCCACGAGGAACCGGCGCCTCGCCGCATGCTAAAATCCGCCGGTTCGCCGCATCGAATCCGACGATCCCCTCCCCACGATCCAGAGGAAGCCATGCCCCAGCTTGCCCAGCGCGTCGGTCGCGCGAAACCCAGCGCGATCATGGTCATCGCCAGCAAGGCGAAGCAGCTCAAGGCCGAAGGCCGCGACATCATCAGCTTCTCCATCGGCGTGCCCAACTTCCTGCCTGGCGAGCATGTGTATGCGGCGGCGCGTGAGGCACTCAAGCACGACAGCGGCCAGTACGGCAGCAACCGCGGCGCCGATGCGCTGCTGGATGCCTTCCTCAGGCACATCGAGGCGCTGGGTTTCAGTGGCTACGGCCACGCCAACCTGTCGGTTGGCATCGGCGCCAAGCAGGTGCTGTACAACCTGGCCGAGGCGATGCTGGACGAGGGCGACGAGATCGCCTTCGCCGCGCCGTACTGGACCACCTACCACGACATCGCCGACATTGTGGGCGCGAGGGCCAACGTGCTGCATTGCGGCCCGGAGCAGCATTACAAGCTCACGCCGGCCCAGCTCGACGCCGCGCTGGCGCGCAAGCCCAAGGTGTTCCTGTTCAACAACCCGTCCAACCCGACCGGCATGGTCTACACGGGCGAGGAGATCGCCGCGCTGGCCGAGGTGCTGGTCAAGCATCCCGACACCTGGATCATTGCCGACGACATCTACAACTCGATGGTGTTCGACGGCATCGGTTACCACAACTTCGCGTTCGCCAGGCCGGAGTTGAAGGAGCGCTTGGTCTTCGTCGACTCGGTCTCCAAGACCTATGGCATGCCGGGTTGGCGCGTGGGTTTCATCGCCGGTCCCGAGAGCGTGGCCAAGGCGGTCACCACGCTCAATTCCAACCACATCACCAGCGTGCCGGAAGTGATCACCGCCGCCGCGGTCGCCGCGCTCACCGGCCCGCAGGACATCCCGCAGGCCAAGTGCGCCGAGTTCGCCAAGCGGCGCGACATCGTGGTCGATGGGCTCAATGCGATCCCGGGCGTGAGCTGCCCGCGGCCGCAGGGCGCGTTCTACGCGTTCCCCGACATATCCGTCGCATTCGGCAAGAGCCACCGCGGCACGAAGATCTCCAACGACGTGGAGTTCTGCGCCGCGTTGCTGGAAGCCAAGGGCGTGGCCTGCGTGCCCGGCTCCGCGTTCGGCGAGCCGCGCGCCCTGCGCATTTCCTACACCTGTCCGCAGGCCCAGTTGCAGCCTGGCCTGCAGCGCATCCAGGAATTCTTCGCCGAGCTCGCCTGAGGCGACGCCGCGTTTTCGAATCCGCAGTACCCATCCCGGAGATCCAACGATGAAAGCCCCCGTTCGAGTTGCCGTTACCGGCGCCGCTGGCCAGATCGGCTACGCGCTGCTGTTCCGCATTGCCGCCGGCGACATGCTGGGCCCCGACCAGCCGGTGATCCTGCACCTGCTGGAAATCACCCCGGCGCTGCCTGCGCTGCAGGGCGTGGTGATGGAGCTCAACGATTGCGCGTTCCCGACGCTGGCCGGCGTGGTCGCCACCGACGACGTCAACGTGGCCTTCAAGGACGTCGATTACGCCCTGCTGGTCGGCGCCCGCCCGCGCGGTCCGGGCATGGAGCGCAAGGACCTGCTGGAGGCCAACGGCGCGATCTTCGCCCCGCAGGGCAAGGCGCTGAACGACCATGCCAAGCGCGACGTGAAGGTGCTGGTGGTCGGCAACCCGGCCAACACCAACGCGCTGATCGCCCAGCAGAACGCGCCCAGCCTCGATCCGAAGTGCTTTACCGCGATGGTGCGCCTCGACCACAACCGCGCGCTGTCGCAGCTTGCCGAAAGGACCGGCAAGCACACCACCGACATCAGGAAGGTCACCATCTGGGGCAACCACAGCTCCACCCAGTACCCGGACCTGCACCACGCCACCGTGGACGGCAAGCCGGCGCTGTCGCTGGTCGAGCAGTCTTGGTACGAGAGCGACTTCATCCCGACCGTGCAGCAGCGCGGCGCGGCGATCATCAAGGCGCGTGGCGCCTCGTCGGCCGCCTCGGCGGCTTCCGCCGCGATCGACCACATGCGCACCTGGGCGCTGGGCACGGCCGAGGGCGACTGGGTGTCGATGGGCATTCCGTCCGACGGCTCCTACGGCATCGCGCCAGGCGTGATCTTCGGTTACCCGGTGACGGTGAAGGACGGCAAGTACACCATCGTGCAGGGCCTGGAGATCAACGCTTTCTCGCAGGCGCGCATCGACGCCACCGAGAAGGAGCTGCGCGAGGAACGCGCGGGCGTGGAGCACCTGTTCGCCAAGTAAGCGGGCGCGTTGCGTTTGCTTAAGGGGAAGGGCGGCCTTGGCCGCCCTTCTTCGTTCCAGCGCGGTGATTGCCTGCGACCATCGTCGCGCTGCCCAAGCCGCGATGCCGAGACTAGGCTTGCAACGGGTCGGTACGGGAGGCGGGCATGGACTACGAATCGTTCTACCGTCAGTCGGTCGAACAGCCGGAGCTGTTCTGGGCCGAGCAGGCACGGCGCATCCACTGGGAAACGCCGCCGCGGCAGATCCTCGACCAGTCGAGGCCGCCATTCCGCCGCTGGTTCGTGGGCGGCACCACCAACCTCTGCCACAACGCGGTGGACCGGCACCTTGCCGAGCGGGCGGAACAATTGGCGCTGGTGGCGGTATCCAGCGAGACGGGCATCACCCGGGAGTTCAGCTACCGCGCGCTGTATCGCGAGGTAAACACTTTCGCCGCCGTGCTGAAGTCGATGGAAGTGGGCCGCGGTGACCGCGTGGTGATCTACCTGCCGAACATCGCCGAGGCGGTGTTCGCGATGCTGGCATGCGCGCGCATCGGCGCGGTGCACTCGGTGGTGTTCGGCGGGTTCGCGGCGCACAACCTGGCGCTGCGCATCGACGATGCGCAGCCAAAGTTGCTGGTCTGTGCCGACGCCGGCATGCGCGCGGGCAAGGTGATTCCGCACAAGCCGCTGGTGGATGCTGCGCTGAACGAAGCCTCGGCACCGCCGCCCAGGGTGCTGGTGGTGGATCGCGGGCTCGATGCGCAGATGAACCGCGTGCCCGGTCGCGACGAGAATTACGCCGAGCTTCGCGCGCAGCACCGGGATGCCGAAGTACCGGTGGCGTGGATGGAATCGAACGAACCGAGCTACCTGCTCTACACCTCGGGCACCACCGGCAAGCCCAAGGGCGTGCAGCGCGATACCGGGGGCTACGCGGTGGCGATGGCGATGTCGATCCGCTGCATCTTCGACATCGCGCCGGGGCAGGTGATGTTCTCCACCTCCGACGTGGGCTGGGCCGTTGGGCATTCCTACAACGTCTACGGGCCGCTGATCGGCGGCGCGACCTCGCTGCTGTACGAGGGTCTGCCCACGCGGCCGGACCCCGGCGTGTGGTGGGGCCTGTGCGAGAAGTACG